>MGML01000095.1:2649-3549 GCA_001796415.1 Chloroflexi bacterium RBG_13_46_14 | reverse complement strand
AAATGGTAGAGACTGCTCGTAAACTTCTCAGGGAAAAGTATTTCGAAGCCGATATCGGCATGAGCGGCGCGAACGTCGTGTCTGCAGATACAGGCACATTGTTCCTGATTGAAAATGAAGGCAATATCAACCTGGCGACCGGTGCACCTCCGGTGCATATAGCCCTCGTGGGAATGGAAAAACTGGTTCCGACGCTGAGCGATGCTTTCAAGGTTGCCGAGGTGACCTGGAGGTACGCCAACTATACTATGCCTTCCTATGTCAGCCTGATTTCAGGTCCGAGTAAGACTGGTGACATCGAGAAGGTAATTACCTACGGCGCTCATGGTCCTAAGGAATTCCACGTGATTTTCCTTGACGACGGCAGAACCGAACTGGCAAAGAATCCGGTATTGCGTCAGGCACTTTATTGTTTGAGATGCGGCGGATGTCTTTACGAGTGCCCGGTATTCGCTGTTACGGCGGGGAAATTCGGAGACAAGTACTTTACCGGCGTCGGAGCCGTCTGGGCGGCCATTATCAGTGAAAATATTGAGAAAGCTGCTTCCATAGCTTACAGCTGCCTGATGTGTGGCAGGTGCAAGGAAAGGTGCCCGATGGAAATCGACGTACCGAGTATGATGATAGAACTTAAGAAGTACCTGGTCGAGGGTGAGGACGATACGGCGGCGGAGTAGAATAGCCTCGCATGAGAGACATAGACTGTCATGTAATTACTGAGACGGTCTCTTCGCTGTTTAAAGAGGCCTGTTTCAGTCTGCCCCCGGACGTGCTGTCTGCTCTTGAACATGCCAGAGAAAACGAAATATCACCGGCTGCCCGCGGCGTTCTCGAGACGATTATTGAGAACGCCACGATTGCTTCCACCGACGAAATTCCTCTTTGCCAGGATACAGGAGT
>MGML01000095.1:2373-2593 GCA_001796415.1 Chloroflexi bacterium RBG_13_46_14 | reverse complement strand
GTCTGGCAATGCTTTTACCAGCCGACGGGAGAAGCGGCGTCATCGATTTTGTGGTGCGTACCGTGGATGAGTCGGGAGGTAATCCCTGTCCACCTCTTATCGTCGGCGTCGGCATAGGAGGTACTGCCGAATATTCGCTACTCCTGGCAAAAAAGGCATTGCTTCGAAAGATCGGTGAAAACAGTCCTGATAAAGAAACGGCTGATCTCGAACAGGAGAT
>MGML01000095.1:2100-2241 GCA_001796415.1 Chloroflexi bacterium RBG_13_46_14 | reverse complement strand
CAGCGCCCGGCAAAAAAAGGCGGTGCTTTGATGCTAAAGAAGATTTACCTTCCACTGACTGATGATGTCATCAGAGAACTCAGATCCGGCGATAGTGTGTTACTGACAGGTCCGATGTATGTCGCACGCGATGCTGCGCAC
>MGML01000095.1:1796-2028 GCA_001796415.1 Chloroflexi bacterium RBG_13_46_14 | reverse complement strand
ATGGGCCCTTCACCGGCTCCTCCGGGTAAAGTAATCGGATCTGCTGGGCCGACCACCAGCGGTCGGATGGATGTATATACACCTCGACTGATTGAGAAGGGACTCAAGGGAATGGTAGGCAAGGGAATGCGTTCACAGCTTGTAAAAGAGGCTATTATAAAGTTTAAGGCGGTGTATTTTGGCGCAGTCGGAGGTGCGGGAGCTGTTATATCGCGCAGTATCAGGAAAGCGG
>MGML01000095.1:1481-1786 GCA_001796415.1 Chloroflexi bacterium RBG_13_46_14 | reverse complement strand
CTATAATGATCTTGGAGCTGAAGCGGTGAGGAAGATAGATGTGGAAGATTTTCCTGCAGTAGTAGTTAATGATATATACGGTGCCGACCTTTATGAAGATGGAAAAGCAGCATACAGAAAGGCAGTAAGATGAAAAAAGGCGTTTCGACAAAGCATTTTGATTATATCATTGCCGGCAGTGGAATCGCCGGTCTGTATACCGCCTTGATGGCAAGAGGTCACGGGACCGTGCTGGTTTTCACCAAGGGAAGCATAGAAGACTGTAATACGCGACATGCCCAGGGAGGGATAGCTGCGGCTATCGG
>MGML01000095.1:0-1468 GCA_001796415.1 Chloroflexi bacterium RBG_13_46_14 | reverse complement strand
CCGGAACTGCATTTTAAAGATACAATTGCTGCCGGTGATGGCCTCTGTGATGAAGAAGCGGTGCGTATTATGGTTAATGAAGCGCCGGAGCGAATTGCAGAACTGGTTAACATAGGAGTGCCTTTCGATACTCTTGATGGAGAAATTACCTTAACGAGGGAAGCGGCTCACAGTGTCTCAAGAATACTCCATGCGGGAGGAGACGCAACCGGAGAATATATCGAGGTTACGCTGAGTAACCAGATACGTATTTCCGGTATCCAGGTACTGGAAGACTCACTGGCTACCGAAATCCTGGTCGATAGAGGAAAGGTGCAGGGCATCAGGGTGCTGGACTGTCGTACCGGTTCGATAGAGGAGTTTTTTTGTCGTTTCCTGATTCTCTCTACCGGTGGGGCTGGACAGCTATACAAATTAAATACAAACTCGGATGTCGCAACAGGTGACGGATTATCGCTGGCGTATAACGCCGGAGCCGAGATAATAGATATGGAGTTCTACCAGTTCCATCCTACCGCCCTGTCTCTCCCCGGGGTAACTCCGTTCCTGATTTCCGAAGCTGTCAGAGGTGAAGGCGGCGTTCTTCTCAATGGTGAAGGACGTCCGTTTATGGTTAATTATCATGAAAAAGGAGATCTTGCTCCGCGGGATGTCGTTGCACGCAGTATCCTGTACGAGATGGAAAAAACCGGAACCAATAAAGTGTATATCGATGTCACCCATCTGCCGGCTTTTACCGTTACCACCCGTTTCCCTCATATATACAGGTTCTGTCTTGAACATGGTCTTAATATCACCCAGGAACTGATCCCGGTAGCTCCTGCTGCTCATTATATGATAGGCGGTATCAGGACAAACAGCTGGGGTGAAACAAATATCGCCGGACTCTTTGCCTGTGGAGAGACAGCCTGTACTGCTATTCACGGAGCGAACCGACTGGCTTCGAATTCACTTCTTGAAGCGGTTGTTTTCAGTAAAAGAATCGTGATGAAAACAATCGATAACAAAAACAGTCAGGAGACAGTTACCGTAAGTAATTCATCGGAAAAGTATTCTCTTTCGGAGAGACAGAGCGGATTATCTTCGGTAAGTCCGAGTCTTTCAGCGCTGCAAAGTCTTCTCTGGGAGGAAGTCGGTATTTTACGAAACAAAGAAGGTCTGACACAGGCGGCAGATACTCTTGCTGACTGGCAGAATCTGATTTCTCTACCGGCCGACCGCCCTTCATACGAACTTCACAACCTGGTACTGGCAGGTCGTCTTGTGACAGAAGCAGCTCTTTTAAGAAAGGAGAGTCGTGGGGCTCATTTCAGGTCTGATTACCCAAAGAGGTTGCCCCGCTGGAAACACCACATCGTTTTTCGTAAAGATTAAGGTCAATCCGGTTTCTGAGCGGTTTTCTTCTTCCCTGGTTGTCCATAGCCGAGCATTTTTGCTTTATCCGTCCAGCCGCGTTCTGTCTTGAACG
>MGML01000094.1:4245-4865 GCA_001796415.1 Chloroflexi bacterium RBG_13_46_14 | reverse complement strand
ATCAGAAAAATAATTGTCTTCATACTTACCTTGACGGACAAGTTTGCCCCAGCCTGAATCTCCCCAAACACAGAGAGCCTTACCTTCCTCCGTGCGGTACGCCGGAGGGATGTTACCTTGTACTCCTAAACCCGGCAATCCATAAGCTGGCCAGCGAGTACGTGGTTCAATAGTCAAGCTGGTACGTTTCAGGAAGGAGGTGGCTTCAATGATTAATGCCGGATCCGGCGTTGTTGGTAAGGGTGGCAAATCCGGTGAGACAATTTGGTTGGAATCACCATCTAATGCCTTTATTAAATATTCCATATGCCCGTGATTCAGATTCACGTACTCCCGCATCTGTTGCTGTTCTTCACGCCTCAATTCAGTTAATCGTTCAGCCCGTTCCCAGAATTCTTCACTTAATTTAGAGACGGTCAATTGCCATTTTGTGCCTTGCTTAGCAATCGGCGAAGGGGACTCCAGAGAAAGCAAGTCTATAGCCCTTTGTATGCGACCACCGCTTATGTTCAATCGGTTAAGTAATTGTGGGACAGAGAGACCATCCGGTTCGCTTTCAAGCGCTTCGAGTACTTGCTTTACTTCGTGCCGGGTAGGGAAAGCGGTAGTAATGAAATAGT
>MGML01000094.1:4072-4178 GCA_001796415.1 Chloroflexi bacterium RBG_13_46_14 | reverse complement strand
CTGTAACCAGTTTGATACTCGCTTGGCATCGCGAATGGTAAGCGTGTAGATGATGCCACTGCCGGGAAGCGTTTCCAGTTGTGAAGCAAGCCAGGCGAGACGTTCA
>MGML01000094.1:1326-4023 GCA_001796415.1 Chloroflexi bacterium RBG_13_46_14 | reverse complement strand
TAAGGAAACGTTTGACGCAATAACAGAGAGTACCTCTGAACGGAAACGTTCATTTGCCAGTCGTTCGGGGGATATCAATAATATGTCTACTTTATCAGCTTTTATCTCGTTCTCAACCTCTTTCCATGTTTCTTCATTATCTGAGGTTATTCTAAATGCCCGAACACCCATACGTTCTGCTTGAATTATCTGATTCCGCATCAAGGCCAATAATGGTGATATAAGTAACGCGGGGCCAGCGCCAGCTTCCCGTAATAATTTCGTAGCGATAAAATAGACGTTACTCTTGCCCCATCCCGTCTTTTGCACGAGAAGTAATCTTCCGCGGTTTTCAACGACATGGCATATTGCTCCTTCCTGATCATTTCTGAATTTAGCAGCAGCGATACCTGTTCCCAGTTTTAATAACTGTTTTGCACGGTCTGAGTCATATTTCATAGTATCAAAGGTACCTTTATCAACTGGTACAATCCCTGGAGGCGGCGTATATGTTATCGAATAACTTTTCTATCTTACCAGCCGGCGTGGAGGCGAAGGCTATCCTGAACAGTCCTTTGTCACCGTAGCAGATGATCCCGGTATCATACTTATCGAGCAGGAGCTGCCAGACAGCGTCTGGATCGACATTTTTCAGCCTGATGCACATGAAATAGCCGGAATTAAAAGGAAGCGCTTCGAAATAGTTACTGTATTCCGGGTGCGCTTCAAGAACCTCCTTTACCTTCAGGTAGCGCTCCCTGATTATCTCCCTGTTCCTGTCTTTTTCCTCCTGGTGAGTACCGGATTGCAGCGAATCGAGGAACATCGACTGCGACGGGTGCGACGCGTTGGAGATATTGCCCCTGATCGCACCGGAAGTCTTACCCTCAAGGGCTGCATATAACTCGGGAGTACCATTCTTTATGCCGTAGGTGATGAACCCTACTCTGAAGCCCCAGGCGTATTCTTCCTTGGTGATGCCGTCGGCTTTGATCGCCAGCAGATTTTCATGTACCGACGAAAGCCGGGCAAACAGCGATTCCTCGTAGATACCGTCCTCGAAGATCAGTCCGAAATAGGAGTCGTCGAGGATAACTACGAGCTTATTTCCGGCTTCTGCCGACTCGGTAAGCGCCGCCACTATCTCGTCGGCAGCCTCCGGAGTAGGCGTGTAACCGGAAGGATTATTGGGAAAATTCAGAAGGACTATCTTCTTACCGGTCGGTTCTGAGTTCACAGCTTCACGGAAGGAAGCGGTATCGAACCCTCCATCTCTGAAGAAATTGAAGCACTTCAGTTCCGCGTCATAGGCATTAGTGAAGACAAGATCATAGTTCTCCCAGTAGAGGTCCGATAGGATAATCTCTTCGCCCGGGTCAACGAACATGTAGCCGATGATGCTCAGCGCGTTGGTAACACCGCAAGCGGCAACCGGGAGACTTAGGGGGCTGTCTCCGAGTGAGGGGTTTTTTTCTCGAATCAGTTCCCGCCATTTCTTTCTGAGGATGTTGACTCCCTGGCTGGGTGCGTAGGGGAAGGCGTTCTTGCTTTCGATTTTCAGCAGGTTAGCCAGGCTGGGCAGGATCATCGGAGCACCGTCGTCCTCATAGGCGGTGCCGATTGTGGCGTTAATTTCCTTGCCGCTGGCGGCTGCGCCCTGTGCCAGGATGCCCTTGCTGGGATAATAGATAGCCCTGCCCTTTTTTGATAGCAATTCATATACTACAGGGCTGCTGTTTTTTATCATGTTGTTCGCTTCTACTGCCTGCGGATTAAGTTCAGCCATTCACACATCCTCCTAAAAATATATGGAGTTATTATACCGATTTTTCAATGCCGATGTCTCTTACCTGTCCTTATATTTATGCTTTTTCAGTTTTTTCGCTGCCTTCGATATTTTCTTCCACCTGAGTTGCTCCTGCTGGCGTAATGTTCCGTCCTCCCTGAGGGCGATGTATCTGAGCTCTTTCCGGAGTTTCAGGTAGTTTTCATATCTTGAGATATCAAGTTCGCCATGCTCAATCGCGTCCCTTACAGCGCATCCCGGCTCAGAGTCGTGAAGGCAGTCGCTGAACCGGCACTGTAGCGCCAGAGATTCTATATCCTCGAAGGAATCCCGGAGATCGGTCTCGTTTCCCCACATCTGGATCTCTCTCATTCCCGGAGTATCCATGACCATTCCGCCGCCGGGCAGGAGGATTAGTTCGCGGTGGGTGGTGGTGTGCCGTCCTTTACCATCGACAGCGGGTGTTTCATTGGTTGCCTGTTTCTCAGTACCAAGCAGGGCGTTTATCAGGGCTGATTTACCGACTCCTGAAGAACCCAGCAGAGCCGCAGTCTGTTTCGGTGCGATGTAATTCCTGATATTGTCTAACCCTGTGTTTTCAATAGCGCTGATGGCGTGAACCGGCACACCGATGGCGATTTCTTCCGCGTCCCGGATATAGCTGTCCGGGTCAGGGCACAGGTCTACCTTGTTAAGGACTATTACCGGCGAAGCTCCGCTTTTCCAGGCAAGCGTCAGGTAGCGTTCCAGCCTTCTAAGATTGAAATTCCTGCCTTCCAGCGCGCTGATGATAAACACGGTATCGATATTGGCGGCGATTACCTGCTCCTCGGTTTTTATTCCGCCGGCTTTCTGCCGGTACTCGCTTTTCCTGGAGAATTTACTCTTTCGCGGCATTATGGCGTGGATGACGCACTGGTGTTCGTCAGCCT
>MGML01000094.1:0-1290 GCA_001796415.1 Chloroflexi bacterium RBG_13_46_14 | reverse complement strand
CGAATTCAGGGTCGACACCGTATCTCATTCTACCGGCAAGTACTGCGGTAAGTTCGCCGTCTTCGCACTGGATGCGGTAAGAGCTTTTATACTCCGATATTATCCTGCAGGGAATGGAGTTCGGTATATTCAGTTCTCTGAAATGTTTTATGAAGAATGAGTCCCAGCCGTATGCAGCGAGGGACTCCGGTAAATTTTCCATCATTGGTTTCTCCCTCTAGTTTGAATAAAAAGACCGCGGGTTTTTCACGCCCGCGGCTGTTTATTCACTCCGATACCTTACATCTCCGGATAGAGGGAATAAGGACGCGTTCTTAGGTAGAACCTCCGACCGGAATTCTGCCGGGGCGCACTAACCCGTAATCATTCACACTTTTTCTGTTCATCACGCCCCTCCTCTCATTATTCCGGTTCGTTCAATACCAGTCATACCTGCAGTATAGTACCATAAGAAACATTCGTCAAAATGAAGCAGTTAAAGCCTTTGTTAGATTGGGTGGTGTTGAACGGCAAGGTAAAGGAAGTCACAAAGTCGTAAATATTAACAACGTGAATTTGTCTATTCCACATGGTATATTAAAAGAAGGATTATTACGTAGATTAATACAAATATCGGGTGTTACACCAGATGATTTCTTAAGAGAAATCTAAAAAGGACGGTGATTAATATGGTGTTGGCTGGGATACCTTATATGATTAGTTCATATACTGTGGTTATGTATGAAGCCGATGAGGGTGGTTATTGGGGTGAAGTGATTGAGTTACCAGGATGTGTCTCTCAAGGTGAAACAGCAGAGGAATTCAGAGAGAATATAAGAGAAGCAATAGAAGCGATAATACGCTTGGAGACACGAAAACCGAATATAGAAATATATACGGGAGAAACCTTTGAGGAACCAGTGGATTACGTCATCTTTACTGATGGTTCTACAGATACATGGACAGCAGCTATTTAGGAGATTATTTTGGAAGTTAATTTTTCTTTTCTTGCCGATTATGCTGATAATCGTGGTGGTAAAATAACTGCCGTTGGACTAGGAATTGACACGATCTACGCAAGAAGTGTACCAATCAGACACCCTTTAATGTTTGCCGTTATCAGTATTAAATTTAGCATCACTGAAGTTGGGCAAAAAAAGATCGGTATGAGGTTAATTGATCAAGACGGGACTAATATAATTCCTCCGCTTGATACATCTATTAATGTAACACCGCCACCAGCAGGAATACTTTATAAAAACGCCAGTATTGCTCTGGCTTTAAATATGGTGGAGTTTCAGAACTATGGAG
>MGML01000093.1:6523-11851 GCA_001796415.1 Chloroflexi bacterium RBG_13_46_14 | reverse complement strand
TTTTTCCCTTGGATGGATCCCGGCGGTGAAGACCTCCCGGAGGGTTATGCGATTACCCTCAAAACGTGAGTCTATTGTAGGGTGGGGGATAGAAAAAAGGCAAGGCTGTTTTGTCGCGAATTGTAATGTTATCAAGTGTGAATCCGAGTGGAGATAGACAGATACCGATGCCGATAAGAACGAGGCTAAGTTGAGTAATATTCAAAAAAACAGGTTAGATGGCTGACTATTGAGGTATCAATTGATTTTTAATATATGGTTGAATAAGCGGACTGGCGATAACACCCTGTCTTAGCTGTTCAACTAACTGCATATCCATTTCAAGTTTAAGCTCAAGTTGTTTTTCAGCAAGTCTCTGGATTAACTGATCAACATTATCACGATATACGGTATTACAGTCGAAAACAGAAGGATATTTGAATTCCTGATATTGACTCGGACCGACGGTTACCAGAGTTTCTGGTGGTAGATTGATGCGTCGGTACCTCTGGCATCCTGTCCCCATAATGAGTCAATAAAGGCTAATTCCGTAATTTGCTCACTTCTAATCAACCTTGTATTCTCATCAAGTTCGAAACATTTTTCAATCTCTCCGTCCGGATCCTGCAGAAAATCAAGTATATCGATTGGCAGACAAGATGCGCTATCCAAGTCACTCGCATGCTTTAACCACTCCGGATATAAATGAGTTTGATCTCTGAGTTCATATTGGTTAAGATGACCAAAGATATTCCAGGCAAATTCAAGTGCTTCTAAATCAGACTCTGATAAAACAGTCTCGTCTATCTCATTAACAGCTTCCAATACCAGATTATTCACCGGCTCAATATAATCTCGAGAGTATTCAAGAATAAATTCATCAAGATAGTCATTCGCTTCAGCTATGTCTTTCGTTGTTGAAGGAACGGGACCATGTTGCATAGCCAGATAGTTATCATTTGTGACCAGGCGTCCATATTTACGAAGATGGTAACGATCCGCAAAATATATTAGTTTAAGCGATTTCATTTTGTTTATTCGGCCGCCTTCTTTATCAGCAAAATATGCTAATGCTTGAGTAGCCTTCTGCCAATCGAATTTAAAATGTAATCTCCCCATAAATCCCTTCACACAAATAATTAAAAACTCCCAGTTTGTACTTTTTAGTATACTTTCCGGGAGTATGAAATAACCTTCATTTGTCACCTTCGACATTTCTGTCAGGAGGGTTTCTAGTAGTTTAACATAAAAAATAGACAACTGTCAATCTTTGAAGACTCATATGTGAAGATTTATAACTACCATTGGGATGGTTAAAAGTTTAGTTTATTATTGTAGAAGAGAGGAACAGGGAAGGCAAGGGAGTTTTGTCGAGGGGGTGTCAATAACTTAGTTCATTATTGTTGCAATTTGAGGAATTATTATCTATACTTCCTTAAAAATATAAGAATGCCAATAGAGATAATGTAATATATCAAAAAGGATTATCATTATTATAAAATAAAGAAAATCAGAGTTAAATGCTGAGAGGTTAGAAATTAATACTAAATTAATCGATAGACCAGAACTTGGAAAATTAATCTCACCGTATGCAAATCAAAAAATCCCAATATATAATTGGTATTCTTATAAACATGGATTTTCGAAAGAGTTAACCGAACTTCTTATTAAATATTTTCAACTACAGAAAGGTGCATGGGTTCTAGACCCCTTCTGTGGAAGCGGAACAACTCTTCTCGCGTGTAAAGAATCAAATATTAATGCTATAGGGTTTGACATTTTACCGTTTTCAGTATTGTTGAGTAACGTTAAAACGAGAGATTACAACAAAAATAATTTAATGACTGTATTTAATACACTAAAATCACAAAAATCTGATAATTTATCTTCCGTAAGACTTCCTGACATCCCATTAATAAATAAAGCATTTTCACCTGAAATAAAATCAGAACTTATCAACCTTAAAGCAAAGATCAATGATATAGTTCAACCTGAAATACAAGAATTCTTTAATCTCGCTTTTTTGGGTATTTTAGAGTCAGTAAGTAATACGCGTAAAAGGGGAGGATTTTTGAGCGTTGAACCTCGTGATGTACCACCTGGAAGAGTGGAGACCCTCTTTTATAATCGAATTGAGTCAATGCTGTCAAATCTATCTTCAAATGAAGACGGCAACAAAAAAAGCAGGGTAATTGTAAAAGCAAAGCAAGGCGATGCCAGAAATCTTCTAACAAAAAGGAAATTTGATGCAATCATAACCTCACCCCCGTATCCAAATAGACACGATTATACCCGGATATATTCTCTTGAAATGGCCTTTGACTATATTTCTAATAATCAAGATTTGAAGTTGTTAAGATATAAAACACTGAGATCTCACGTTGAGGCAAAAAAACAATTTAGTACAAATAAATACATAAAGCCTGAGATCGTTAACGAATTATTAAACAAGATAGAATCTAACGGCACAAACAATCCTCGCATCCTGTCAATGCTTGATGGATACTTCGAAGATATGTTCCTGGTTTTTTCAGAAATGAATAAATGCTTAAAAGAAAACGGGCAAATAGGAATAATTGTTAGTAATGTGCGTTTTGCTGGAATAAATGTACCAGTTGATGAAATACTATCAACTATCTGTTCACAAACTGGATTAGTCTCGAAAGAGATTTGGGCAGCAAGATATAGGGGAAACAGTTCACAGCAAATGGGTAAATATAAAAGAGTACCATCCCGGGAGAGCATATTAATCATAGAGAAAACAGAGAGATAGTAGTATGCCTGATGAAAAGAAAAAGGTTGTTTATCTATTAGGTGCTGGAGCCAGTCACGCAGTTATCATGCATCGTGATAGGGCGAATGAAGGGATTTTAATGCCAGATATTGCTGAAGATGTCTTATTAGAATGTGAAAGTCATTATGATATTTCCTTGCGAGATCTATGTAATATTCCTTGGGAAGATGAAATTAAAAAATATAAAAACGTTGATATCGAGAGTATCATTACTCTATATGAAACGTCAGGTACATTAATAGACAAGCTCCGTACAAACATATTGCGTAATCTTTTTAGAAAGGCTCTAATAACGAGGTTGAAAAATGGCTTAAGAGGCGGAAATGGATCACCGACCATGTTAAGTGCCTTTTTCGAGATGCATTTACTTCCAGACTTTAAAGAAGAATTAAGTGCAGTACTTACTTTAAACTATGATAATCTAGTTGAAAAAGCTATGTTCGAGAATTATGGAAGTCTAAATATACCTTTTGAAGCAATACCACAAAATGGCCAAAATGTTGGTGATACAAGAGTCCCGGTGCTATGTAAATTACATGGTTCTTTTCATTGGGAAAATACAAATCCAGTAAGAATAAATGATAATCTACTAATTATTGATGATGATGGCGGTGATAATAACGATATCGAGGATCGGATTCTTTGGGTTCCACCGGGAGTTATTAAACGGAACGATCATTACCCGTTTAATGCTATTTGGGGAGCAGCTAGATACTATCTAAAATGCGATATCTTAAGAATAGTTGGATGCTCTTTAAACAAAAATGATTGGGGAATACTTTCTCTTCTGCATACAACAAATAGGCTGAGGCAAGATAACCAACAATACGAAATACAGTTGATCGATTATTGGGAACAATATAAAGAAATAAACAATAGTTTTCCATATTTACAAATACATTCTATCTTTGAGGATGAAGAATTTATGACATATATTACTGCAGAATACTCAAACGAATGGAGAGCAAAAGAAAAAGATAATGATTCTGACAAAATTAAAGCTTGGTTAGTACCGCCCGAAAACGTTTTTGAGTTATGGTTGAAATCTAAAGCCTACTCTTTGATATCTACTCCTGGTGGTATTTCTCTTCCAGAAAATTTTTATTTAGAAAAATTCTATAAAGGTGATTTATATGGATAGAGAATTGGACCAATGGACCATAAAAAACCTTGTTGAAAAGAAAAGGCCTTTTTTAGGATTTCCTGAATTTCAGCGAGAACCAACCGTTTGGGACCTTAAGAAAAAACAGAAATTAATTGACTCTATCTTAAGGAATTATGATATAGCTCCAATATATTTATATAAAAAAGACGAGTATAATTTTGAGTGTATAGATGGTAGACAGAGAATAAATGCGATTTATAGTTTTGTAGGGGTAAATGACGACAACAATAAAGAAGCCAACAACAAATTCAAAATGAGTATAGAGAATGAGATATATGACGATACAGATTTCCCCTTTATGAGTTTAAGTGGAGCGACTTATGAAGATTTAGAAAACGATGATAATCAAAAAGAACATAAAGAGTATAAGGATGCTTTCGATAATTTCAATGAGTATAAATTGAATATTGTTTTACTTAGTAGTGATACAGATAATGAAGAAAAGAATGAACAGGAATTAAGCCTACAATTTATCCGACTTAATCTACTTTCTGCTCTAAACGCAGGAGAAAAATTACACGCAATGTCTGGAAATATGCGTAATTTCATATTTAATGAATTATTCACTGAGATACCTGGGGAACAAAAAAGGAAACATCCGTTCTTTAAATCAATCAAAATTCCATATAGACGATACGCAAAAGAACAAGTCGCAGCCCAAATAGCGCTAAATTATTTCAGTTTAATGACTCCTCCGAATACTTTTTCTAGATCGCGATATATCGATCTACAATATTTCTTCAAACGGAAAACAAAATTCAATGACAATGACACACGTCTAACTAAAGAAATATTGGAAATCCTTAATATTATTGTTCAACATCTTGATGAAGCTCTAACAATAATAAGGAATAGGGCAATAGCTGTTTCTACCTTCTTATATATAGCCGAATCAATATATAACGAAGAAGAAAAAAAAGTTGATTCCGAAAAAGCAAAGGAAATACTCCCACAATTCAAAGATTTTCTAATAGAATTCCTAGCAACTCTAAAATGGCAATTATCGCTATATCGTAGTGCAAATCAAAATCATCAGTATAGAGAGATATTTACTGATTTTCAGAACTATATTACGAATGCCGCCGGAGAAAGTTACGCTCTAACTCGTAGGCATGCATTTATTAAAAAGTATTTTAACCATTATCGTGATAATAACGAAATAATAGGTGATTCACAGTACTTTACAGATACGGGTAGAAATGCAAAGGCAGAAAGAGCTAATTTTATTAGTGGACAATTAGAGCTGCCGGAAGGGTAATATATAACATTTATTATTGAGTAATGGAGGTTTCTCTCTTTATATTAGCAATATAACATATTATGGCTGAAATGCGTGGTCTTATTACATCAGTATTGTATCTATCAAAGTTGTACTCTCCTACAATGAACA
>MGML01000093.1:6193-6431 GCA_001796415.1 Chloroflexi bacterium RBG_13_46_14 | reverse complement strand
GCCATATTCAAAGTAGAAGGTGGAGAATAATTTTCCCTCTGTATCACTACTACCGTTGAGAAAACTCTCTCTGTAGATATAAAGAAAAAGAAATGGGATTTCACCTTCACCAGATGACCAAACCAGGCGGGTATTCTATAATTACCTGTAGTGATGGGAGAGAGTACGCCTGAGGCCGCGAAAAAAGTCGTAAGGATCGCCGTCCGGAGCCTGGTAGAGCAGATATACCGTTCCGGCA
>MGML01000093.1:0-6133 GCA_001796415.1 Chloroflexi bacterium RBG_13_46_14 | reverse complement strand
GTTGCTAATTCATGGTTTCCTGGATACCGGCGTTCGCCGGTATGGTGTTTAAAAGTGCGGGAATGATCCTCCTGCGGCGGATTGGCGGCAGAGCAGGTTTATAAACACAGTTAAAGAGGGAATGACATAAGAGTGTTGTTGCTATGATGTGTCTATGAAGCTCTTTAGAAGTTCTTTTTGGTTCAATGTCACTTTTCCTTCCATGGTGACATTTTCCCTGAACAGTTAATTGGTGACAAAATTCTAGAACATTAACAGTGACATTAGTCGTATAGTTAAATATTGACAACGATGTTATAATATATATGTATCATGACGAGGGGTCATCTTATGGGTATAGAGTCCCATAGGGTCACCCTTCAACTTTTTCCAATTCGTTTCTATAATCATCGATGAAAGATATTCTACCCCTAGCGCTACTTTTCAATAACCATGAGCATCCTAGTTTGCATGGCGCGAACACCATCTTTAACTTATCCCTTTTGAGAAGTCTTTTAACTAATTCATCATAGTCGCCATCACTTGTGATTAATACTGCTTTGTTAAAATCATTCCAATCTATCAACACTTGCATTGTTAAATATGAATCAATATCAGCTTTATATCTCTGCATAGCAGGCCTGATAATATTATTACAGTTAGGGCATACATCATCTGCTGTAATATATGGAGATGGCTCTTTTAATCTTATTGTGTAACCAACTGAGTCCAGGTTCGTATAAAGGTCTTCATTACTTTCGGTTTTTCCTATAAAGTAATACGCTATATCAACATTAAGTCTTTTTCTTAAATAAACCAATAATTTCTCGTAATCAACTTTCCAGTCTATATTCTCATAGGTGTAGTGCAGGTTTGCACCATCTATGTATGCGTAATTATTGTATCGCGGCATGATACCCAAGATTATCTATAAATGAACTAAATAAGTCAACCTACTATTGGCAATATTCCTGCATGGTGATAATGTAAAAACACTACGCTCAATTCGAAGCTGGATTTTTGCTAACTATCTGCTAACCAGTGTGGAATAATGTGATATCATTTGATGGACAATCAGGCACGAAATACAAGTTAGCTATGGTCTGCCCTTTATCAACCCATCCCTCTTCCGTCTCCCGCCTGCGTTCACCCCAGGCGAGCTGCGGCCCGCCATAGGCGGGTAAACTCCACTTCGGCGGACTTTCAGCCCTCCTGCGGCGGACTTTCAGCCCTCCTGCGGCGGACTTTCAGCCCTTTCCCTTGGTAAGGGAAGGGAGAGACTTACAAATAGGATTCGAGGCGGTCAAGGATCGCTTATTCATGGCGCAGAGCGGTTGCCGGAGTGGGCAAGGGGTCGGGGGAGGGAATTAATAAAGATTACCATCCGCCTGCGGCGGATTGACGCCGAGCCTCGCAATGACCTGCCTACGCTAAGGCTTCGGCGGGTAAACTTGGCTGTGGATTCCCGCTCAACAGATGAATATCCCAGGCGCTTATTCTATAATTACCTGTAGTGATGGGAGAGAATACGCCTGAGGCCGCGAAAAAAGTCGTAAGGATTGCCGTCCGGAGCCTGGTAGAGCAGATATACCGTTCCGGCAGCCTGGGTGTCGACTTCGGCGGCACGGAACGGGCTGTGGAGGGTATTGCCGGTCACCGCAAGATCCGGAAGAGCCGGCCCGACGCGTACCGGACCGAAGTGCCGGTCGCATACCGGCTCGATACTCCCTATTTCATCCTGGAACTCACCGGCCGGATCGACGGGGTAGATGAATCGTCCGAGCCGGTCATTATCGAGGAACTGAAGACCACCAACCGGGACCCGGACGAGATAGCCGCCGCGGAAAATCCCGTCCACTGGGGCCAGTTGAAACTCTATGCCTACTGCTATGCCGTTGAGCACGAACTGGAACAGGTCGCCGGTCAACTCACCTATTATCATATCGACAGTGGTATTTCCCGCGAACTCCGGCAGACGTTCAGGCTGGATGAACTCGAAGCCTTCTTCCGGGAAATAATCGACCGTTACCTCGAGTGGGCAAATACGGTCGAGGAATGGTACCGGCTGCGTGACGCTTCGATCCGGAACATGGTCTTTCCTTTCCCGGAGTACCGGGCCGGACAGCGGCAGATGGCCGTCGATGTATACACCGCCCTGAAACAGGGAGAGCAGGTATTGATACAGGCTCCGACCGGCATCGGTAAGACAGTAGCGGCTGTTTTCCCGGCGGTGAAGGCTCTCGGTGAGGGGCATGTCGAGAAGCTCTTCTATTTTACCGCCCGCAACACCGGCAAGATGGCCGCCGAAGACGCGCTGTCACGGCTGCGGAGAAAGGGACTGCGACTCAAGTCGGTCACAATCACGGCCAAAGAGAAAGCCTGCCCGTTGCCGCCTATCTACTGCCAGCCCGAAGCCTGCGACTATGCCCAGGGGTACTACGACCGGATCGGTGAGGCGGTCAAGGCGGCATTCGAGCTGGATGAACTGACACGCGAGAAAATCGCGGAACTAGCCCGGCAGCACAGGGTCTGCCCCTTCGAGTTCTCGCTGGACCTGTCGCTATGGGCGGACTGCATTATCTGCGATTATAATTACGCCTTTGATCCCCGCGTCTACCTGAAACGATTTTTCCAGGACAGTTCCGGCGTCTACGCGTTTTTGATCGACGAAGCCCATAACCTGGTCGACCGCACCCGGGAGATGTATTCGGCGGAGTTATCCAGGCGTGACATCAATAACCTGAGAAAAGCCGCCAGGGACTATCTTCCGGCGATGTACCGCCAACTGGGGAAGATCAACCGCTGGCTTGGTGTTGCCCGGAAGCAGTGCGGGGAACTCGGCGAGGCGTATGCCGAAAAATCCAGTCCCGAATCGCTGCTGCCGCTTCTGCGGAAATTTGCCGAAGACGCGCAAAAATGGCTGGCGGGCAACGAGCCGGCTCCATTCCGTAAAGAGCTCCTGGACCGGTACTTCGAGGCTTACTGGTTCCTGGACGTCGCCGAGAAGTATGATGAGAGTTATGCCACCTGTTTCGATAACAGCGGCGGCGATTTCAGGATAAAGCTTTTCTGCATCGATCCTTCCGGACAAACGAAAGAAGCCCTGAAACGCTCGCATTCGGCGGTCTTTTTCTCGGCCACCCTGACACCAGCGGAATATTTCAAGCGACTTTTCGGCTGTGTGGAGTATGCCGAAACACGCAGCTATTCTTCACCGTTTCCGCCGGAAAATCTGTGCCTGCTTTTGATGCCGACCATATCCACGCTCTATCGCAAACGCACCGCGACCGTGCCGGCCGTGACGGAGATGATATCCGAGACCGTCGGCCGGAAACGGGGGAACTACCTGCTGTTTTTCCCGTCGTATCACTACATGCGGATGGTCTATGAAGCGTTTATCGACCGGCAAGACGACCTGGATATACTCCTGCAGACTTCAGCCATGAGCGATGATGAACGCGCTGTCTTCCTGGCGAAATTCTCCGGCGATAACCAGCGTACCCTGGCAGGATTTGCCGTGATGGGCGGTATCTTCGGCGAAGGCATCGACCTGGTGGGTGACCGCCTGACCGGGGCGGTGATCGTGGGGGTGGGGCTGCCGGCGATATGCCTGGAGAGGGAACTGATCCGGGAATATTTCGATCTTTCGGCTGAGGCCGGATTTGAGTATGCCTACACCTTTCCGGGATTTACCCGTGTGCTCCAGGCTGCCGGGAGGGTCATCCGAACCGAAAAGGACCGGGGCGTGGTGGCATTAATCGATGAGCGTTTTGCCGGGCTGCGTTACCAGAGGCTGTTCCCGAAGGAATGGCGGCCGGTGCAGGTAACATCGGTCGACCGGCTTCATGAGGTATTACAGGAATTCTGGGGAGAATAGCGGTGTTTATTAGGAGTTACCTGTTGCTAATTCATGGTTTCCTGGATACCGGCTTTCGCCGGTATGGTGTTTAAAAGTGTGGGAATGATAAGCTGTCATCCGCCGCAGGAGGACGACGGAGGAGGACGAAGGATCTCCTCCGATATTCAAGGAGATTCTTTCCGCCGCGGCGGACTCAGAATGACACAGCAATCCGCTTTCGGATTAATGACAGTTGGGAGCGGGAATGACATTATTAATTACCAATGTAGATTAAGGTTAACAATCAGTTTTCGTATGTTAATTTCAATTATATACAAAGAGCCAATAGTGTATTGACATCAGGTCGGTTTAGGAGTATGGTTTCCGGTGGAAATTAGATATGGAGAAAAGCTGCAAAACAAAGTGTAAGGTCGGTTTCCTGTTATTCTCTATCGATAACGATACCGGCAGGAAGTATGGCAGCGATAAAAAAAATCGGCATTAATGCCGATTTTTTATTTAATAGGAGCCTATACAATAAATGGGACTAAAGGTTCAAATACCCTGGTTTAGTAACCTGCACGTAGATAATTTTGTATTACCCTGTTAAAGAGTACTGCAGAGCGGAGTAGAAGGTGGAGTAGAAGGAGGTACGATGATCAGAGTAATTATTAAACGCCAGGTAATACAGGAGGAAAAAATCTCGGAGTTGATCCGGGATCTTAGAGCAGCCGCCATGCCGCATCCAGGCTACATGGGTGGTGAAACAATGGTCAGTACCGAAGACAAGCATGTTATTTACCGTGATGGGCACCTGGCGTAGTCTTACCGACTGGGAAGAATGGCAAACATCGGAACAACGATCAGAAATAACAAGAAGGATCAAACCGATTCTGGCTGCACCACCGGTTATAGAGACCTATGAGTTAAAGCCGGCCGAAGAACTGGATTTTATGGAAGATCCGTACGGATGGTTACTGGTAAGAGAACACACTTCATTCGACGGGTAACTTTTACTAACTTACTCCAGCTAACTTCGAATTCATTATAGTAATGGTGGGATCAGGGTTGTGTTGAGGGACCGGAAGTCCTTGTTCTCTCAACAAAGTGACGTGTTCTTCCATTCCCCATTTCGCTTTATACAGGCAATCTTCTACGGAACTACCCACACCTGTGAATCCTTCCAGATCCGGTGAATAAAAAGAAAAGAAGGAGGGGTCTTCGGTCGCTTCTATTATAAGGGAATATTTGATTTCCAGAATATCGATTTTTCCTTTTTATAAAGTTACGATCCGTTTGGTACTATTCCGTTCTGGTTCGAGGAACCTAGATTTCTTGAGATTGCCACAGTTCGCCTGTTGACGGCGAAATTCGCAATGACATCAGCACCAACCAGATGGATACAGAACCTTAATAATCCCCCTAAACTCGATATCCGTTATAACGCAGGACACAGAACAGACTTCTACAACCTGTTAGACTTATTCTGCCATAACGGATTCTTTCTTGCGTACCGGCGGCTGCATGGGCGGCGTGATAGTCAGGCGGAGGTCGCACCTGAAGCAGCGCCCGGCTTCTTTACAGGCATTCTCTTTACTCAGAGCGTTCTTTACCTCGGCAAATCCGGCGAGTCGCTTTTCAAGGGAAATTAGCTCCGGTTCGATCCTTGTTTTATCGGCGAAACCCTCATCTTTCCCGAGTTCTCTGCCCATACCTTCGGCAGGTGCCAGTTCCTCGTCTATCTCACCGCTGCTGCCGAGATATTTATCAATCGATTGGGCGGCCTGGCGTCCGGCAGCGATAGCCGCGATCACGGAAGCAGGTCCGGTTGTCGCGTCACCGGCGGCGTAGACGCCTTCCATACTGGTCTGAAGCGTTCTACTGTTTACCTGCAGTGTGTTGCCGCGGCCGATCTTAATAGTAAATCCTTCCGGGATTCGGGGTGACTGGCCGAGAGCCCCGATGACAGCGTCGTAATATACAGTAAATTCACTGCCTTGAATCGGTTCAGGTCTGCGCCTGCCGCTGGCATCCGGTTCTCCAAGCTGCATGCGGATGCATTCGACATCGAGTCCGTCGCCGTTTTGTGTAAACTTGGTCGGGTTCTGGAGGAAATTGATCTCAATACCTTCGTGGAGGGCGTCTTCGATTTCCTCCTCGGCTGCCGGCATTTCTGCCCTGGTACGGCGGTATATCATGGTTACTTTTTTCGCGCCGGTGCGTAAAGCAACGCGGGCGCTGTCCACGGCGGAGTTCCCGCCGCCGAGTACGGCCACCTTTTCTCCAAGTTTTACCACGTTACCCAGGTTGACGTCC
>MGML01000092.1:3570-10610 GCA_001796415.1 Chloroflexi bacterium RBG_13_46_14 | reverse complement strand
GGCTTGGTTTAAGCATCTGTTACGGTATCATCACCGAACATGGCGGCAGGATATGGGTGGAAAGTAAACCTGACGAGGGGACGACATTTATTATCGAATTACCATTGCACGCAAATGAATAACCGGAGGTGATAAAAAATGCCGAACCAGAAGATGAAGAGAGTACTCATAGTTGAAGATGAACCAGCTATCTCCAGCGTATGCCAGAGAATTCTTAATAAGGAAGGTTTTATTACCGATATTGTCGACAACGGAGAGGCCGCTGAAAAAGCTGTCATCGAAAGACAATATGATTTATTATTACTTGATATAAGACTACCAATAGAGAGTGGCGCTGAATTTTATGTTTGGTTACTGCAAGAATACCCGCAGCTTTCCAGGCGGGTAATCTTCATGACGGGAAGCGTGATGGGTGGGGATACTATCAATCTGCTGAAGAGAAGTGGCCAACCTTACCTTTTAAAGCCGTTTCGTCCCGAAGAGTTGATAGAGATAGTTATGAAAACTCTGGAGGAGGTGAAAAATGACTGAGACCTCAAACATGGTACTTGTTGTCGATGATAAGAAGCCTGTACGAGTCTTCTTCCAACATATTCTGAGAGGAAGCAAATAGAAGTATGAAAAAAACGTGTATCCTGGTCGTGGATGACGAACTCAGTATAATAAAATTACTTCGGGCAAACCTCGAAGCTGAAGGATGTCAAGTGCTGGCGGCAATAAACGGCGTTGAGGCCCTGAATGTATTCGAGAAGGAGCCGACCGACCTGGTAATTTTGGATATTACAATGCCCGAGATGGATGGCTTCGAAGTGTGTCGGCGAATTCGAGAGTGGTCGCAAATTCCGATAATCATGCTGAGTGCCATTAATAACGAATCGGATAAGGTAAAATGCCTCGAACTTGGCGCCGATGATTACATTACCAAACCGTTCGGCAAGGATGAACTTTCAGCACGTGTCAAGGCGGTAATACGGCGCAGTGAAGCGGCTACTTCTATTCCCGTTCAACCTTCCTTTAATAGTGGAAACCTCGAAATTAATTTTTCTCAAAGAAGGGTTACTATTAATGGCGAAGAGGTCAAACTAACTCCCACAGAATATAATTTGCTGCAGACATTCGTGCTAAATAAGGGAAAAGTCCTTACCCATACCCAACTTCTGAACAGGGTATGGGGTCCTGAATATAGAGATGAGAGGGAATATCTATACGTCTTTATTCCACGCCTGCGCAGCAAACTTAAAGATAATCCAGAAAATCCGTGGTATATTGCTACGGTGTCCGGTATAGGCTATCAATTTATAGATAACTCCTAGACATAATCCCGACAACAGATAAAATCAATCAAACAGGCATCCTGCAAGATGCCTGTTTTTATTACCTATGAATATTTGGAACTTCTTTGGAAAATACCTGTCATTGTTTAGCTTCTGTTTGGGATCCTGATTCCATACTGTAGATAGAAAGTGCGAAGGTGACCAGGATAATGAAGAAAAGGATAACACTAGAAATCAGCTTGAGTTTTCTCTTCGCCATGCTGGCGATTTCAATCATTTCTATCGGCGCCTGGCTTACCCAAAATACTTTCGAATTACACAGCGCGGAACAAACCGGGGCAAATACCATAAACGGATTCAACCCTACTGTTGAATGCAGAGTCGTCTCAACGCACACGGTTGAATATGTCGAAATACCTGTACCCGAAATCAAATATATAAACAAAGTGCAGATAATACCAGCACAGATACGCAATTTCACCAGCCTTGATGAATTGGAACTCTGGTTGAAAGAACAGGAAGCCACGGCTACCGTTTATTTTCAATCACCTGGTGATATAATTGACTGTGACGATTACGCTATCGAAATGCAGCAGAAAGCTGTGACGGATGGTTACATGATGTCTTTTCAGATTATTAAGGCGGATACCTATAATAGCCATTTTTTAAACAGTATACTTCCAGCCGGCGCTCTTCATGCGATTAACCTCGTCTTAATTGGAAATAATGCATATTATATCGAGCCTCAAACTGGAGAGACTGCTTTTGTGGCAAATTTGGATTAATCTAAATCTATTAATAAAATATAAGGAGACGATTATGAAACAAAACCCCATAATAATGGCAGTTGACGACGAACCGGGAGTACTAAAGCTGCTTACGAATATTTTAAAACCTGAAGGATATACCGTTATTACGTCGGATAACAGTCGTATCGCTTTGGACCTGTGGGAAGAGCATAATCCAGACCTGGTAATCCTCGATATTAAGATGCCCGGACTCGACGGGCTCCAGTTATTGGATCTCATCAGAAAGCGATCGACTGTTCCGGTAATCATGCTTACCGCAAAAGGTGACGCAGTTTGCGATGCCCTGGGACTGGGAGCCGACGACTTTATGAGCAAACCTTTCCGTAAAAACGAACTCATGGCTCGTATCAAAGCCAAGCTCAGGCGCGAGGATAAAAGAAAAGGTGTGCTATGATAGAACAATATTCATAAGTCAGATATTTTACAGGTTATTCCGGGATATACAAATCCATACGTGTCTTCCAGATTTTTCGAAATAAATTCTATGATAGAGAAGGACCGGCGTACTCACAAATTATTTGGCTTGATAAAATGTATCTTGATATTTAAAATATGGACTCGCGAAGATGGAGACCGATTACCCGGACCGATATCGATAAATTTAACAGAACTATCAATCAGGGATTCAAATTAGTCGCCCGAATGGGAAATCGCAGTAGGAATTTACGGACCGGAAACAAGGTGAAACATGAGCCTCAGAATAATACGTTTAGAGAAATTGAAACGGTTGCTAAATTACTTCATTAATCCGGAAACATTACATGATGCGCTCAGGAATAAGAGAATTATCAGATCATTACCTTCGATTATTACGGTATGCGTGCTACTTGGTGTCATTGGCTTTTCGTTCATTACGATGCGGCAGCTCGAAGAAGAGCGATTTACATCCGACCTTGAAAGTCATTCGAATCATTTGTCCGAGACTCTCATCACGCATTTTTCCAATCATATCGAAATATTACATTCAATAGAAGGTTTATACCGCAGTTCATCCGAAGTAACCCGCCAGGAATTTAGCACCTTCGTTGAACGCTCCCTCTTTCGTCATCCCGGGATACAAGCCCTGGAGTGGGTACCATACGTACCTGATGATGAACGTACAAACTTCGAAGCAGCGGCAAAGTCAGAAGGTTATCTCCAATTCCAGTTCACGGAACGTATAGAGCAGGGAGAAATGATCCCTGCTCTATCGAGAGAAGAATATTACCCGGTCTACTATGTCGAACCGCACGAGGGAAACGAACTTGCTCTGGGATTCGACCTTGCATCCAGTCCCGCAAGACTGGAAGGTTTGAATCAGGCACGTGACACCGGCGAAGCAATCGCAACGTCGCGTCTTAGGCTCGTCCAGGAAACTGAAAATCAATACGGCTTTCTTGTCTATGTGCCTGTTTACGCTAAAGGCTCAACTCCGGTCACCGTTAAAGAACGTCAGCAGAACCTGCGTGGTTTCGCGATTGGAGTATTCCGATCAGGTGATACGGTGAATATGGTTATGGGTACCGGACTTTATAGTAAACTGATTGTTTCACTCTATGATGAAAGCGCCCCTGTAAATGAGCAGCTATTATATTCTACGTTGCCGGATGCGGATTATGACGATATTTCTTCGATATTTTCCACGGAAGAGCAAGGTCAATCCAGTGAATTCGAACAGATAACCCGTTTCGATATGGCGGGGCGGCAGTGGGCTCTCGTGATAAACCCTACCCCAGAGTACCTGGCAACAAGTCACACCTGGTATCCATGGCTGGTGCTTCTTGTGGGTATTATTCTTACGTTGCTGACAGGATATTCCATGATTACAGGAGCAAAACGCTCTCTACAGGTGGAGGGACTGGCAGACGAGCTTACAATAAATAATCAGGAACTCTTAAAGGAAATATCGACGCGAAAGAAGACCGAAGAAGAATTAAGAATTTCTAAGGAAAAATACACTGATATCGTTGAAAAGAGCAATGATGGAATTATCGTGATCCAGGACGGGCTTCTGAATTTTGCCAATAACCGGGCGATGGCGATGACTGGTTATAGTTCCAAGGAGATAATCGGCTCGCTTTTCACGAATTATCTTGTTCCGGAAGATCGGCAACTGGTACTGGACAGATATCAGCGCCGGCTACGCGGTGAATACGTTCCACAAAGTTATGAAGCCCGTTTAATGAAAAAAGATGGTTCAGTGATTACTATTGACATCAATGCCAGTATCATAGATTACGAATCGAAACCTGCTACTCTGGCAATACTGAGGGACATCACTGAAAGGAAGAATTCCGAAGAGATTCTCAAACGCAGGGTAGATTTCGAGAGAGCGATAATCAACGTCTCGTCCAGGTTTATCTATACTCCTGACATCGATAGAGCAATCAATCTATCCCTTGCCGATATGGGCTTATTAACAGAAGCTAGCCGTTCCTACCTCTTTACAATCTCGAAAGATGGAGCGGTGATGGATAATACGCACGAATGGTGTGCAGACGGAGTCAACCCGCAAATCGATAATCTCAAGGACCTTCCCTGTGACATGTTCCCCTGGTGGATGAAAAAACTTCGAGACGGAGAGACTATCTATGTCGAGAACGTAGCACAGATGGCAGAAGAAGCAAAAGCAGAACGGGAGATACTCGAGAGCCAGGATATCAAGTCGGTTCTTGTCACGCCGGTTTTCACCGGAACCATACTCGCCGGATTTATCGGTTTTGATAATATAGCTGGCAGCGAGGCATGGAGTGACGGTGATATAGCGATACTCCGTCTCTCGTCTGAAATCATAGGCAGTGCCCTGGAACGCCAGCGGGCTGAAGAAGCCCTACGCGAATCAGAGGAAAGGTTCCGCCTGGCGTTTCAATCCAGTCCCGATGCCATAGCAATAACCACGATTAAAGACGGAAGATATGTAGAGATAAACGACAACTACTCCCGGATAATGGGGTATTCACGAGAGGAACTTATCGGCTACAAGACACGAGAGATAGGTATCTGGACTAACGATACCGAACGATCCCGCATGTTTGCTATTCTGGCCAGGGATGGTCGAATACGTGATGAAGAGTTCGACTTTCGCATGAAATCGGGCGAGACTCGGACTTGGCTATTTTCGGCCGAACCGATATTTTTCGCCGGAGAGGAGTGTTTGATAGGAGTAGCCATTGACATTACTGACCGAAAACGGCAGGAGCGCCTCCAGCGGGGAGAAAACTATATTCTCAATCTGCTGGGAAGGGGTACGGAGCTTAATATTATACTCGACGCGGTTATTAAGCTCGGAGAAGATTATGATTCGTCTATTAAAGGCTCCGTGCTGCTCATCGATGAATCCAGGGAAATACTTTTCCCGGCGGCTTGCCCCAGTTTGCCCGAAAGCTATGTAGCTCTATTGAAAGAAGGAGTACCTGTCGGACCTGATGCCGGTTCCTGCGGAACGGCGGCTTACAGGAAACAGCGGGTAATCGTTCCGGATATCGCAAAGAGTCCTCTCTTTGTCTCCCATCCGGAGGCGGTGGAACTTGCTGCGGCAAACGGCCTTGTTGCCTGTTGGTCTCAACCCGTTCTTTCGACCGAGGGGGTATTGCTCGGCACTATTGCTCACTACAGTACCAAGAATGAAAAGCCGGGCAGAGACGCGCTTGAAGTGCTTGAATGGTCTTCCCGTATCGCTGCAATTGCCATCGAGCGTAAGCAGGCAGAAAGAGAAATGCGAATATTTTCAAATGCGGTAAGTGGAGCAATCGATGGAATCGCAATTACCGATATGGACGGCATCATAACTCACGCAAATCCTTCTATGGAAAGCACCTACGGCTATAAGGAAGGAGAATTACAGGGTAAACCAGTGCTTAGCCTTAATGCGTATCCTGAGTCAGCCGCTGAGATAATGGTATCGCTGCTTGATAAAGGTTTCTGGGAAGGTGAAATACAGGGACTTAAGAAAAATAAAAGTATATTCCCCGCCGAACTATCGCTTTCGACGGTTTACGATGAGAATAATAAAGCAATAGCATTAATGGGAGCATCCCGGGATATCACCAGGCAAAAAGAGATTGAGAAAGAAAGACGAGAAACGGAACAGAAAGCCTATCTTTCCAGTCGTCTTGCCTCGATAGGTCAGATGGCAGCCGGTATCGCCCACGAGATAAACAATCCTCTCACCGGAGTGATAGGATTTGCCGAATTACTGATGGAGAGGGATGATCTTCCGAAAGACATAAAAAATGATTTGAAAGTAATCGACGATGGTGCATTGAGGGTGAGTGATATCGTTAAAGGACTCCTCACCTTTGCCCGGCAGGACGAGCAAGAGAGAGAGATGGTTGATGTGAACGAGATAATCAGAAATACTCTTTCTTTCCGTGTATACGAGATGAAAACAAATAATATCGATGTCAAGACGCGTTTTTCCCGGGAACTTCCGGAAACTTACGCATCGGGAGGCCAGCTTCAACAGGTTTTCCTCAACCTGATAGTAAATGCCGAGGCAGCGATGAAAAAGGCAAATAACGGAGGCTATCTTTTCATCACGTCAAAACTGGTACAAAACAATATATTTGTCTCTATCAAAGATAACGGAGCAGGCATATCAAAGGAAAATTTAGAAAAGATATTCGAACCGTTCTTTACCACGAAGCAGCCGGGAGAAGGAACCGGCCTGGGACTAAGCCTCTGCCACGGTATTATTAGTGAACATGGCGGTAGAATCTGGGTGGAAAGTGAGGAAGGAAAAGGAGCGACATTTTTTATTCAGATACCCGTAATTGATAAACTACCTGAAGTTGCATTTTCTAAAGTAAATGAGACTGAGGAAGTAAAAAGGTCCATATCTGCACGGATACTGGTAATTGATGACGAATCGATTGTACGTCGGTATCTGGATAAAGTCCTTTCCGGAGAAGGATATGAAGTTACTTTAATAGATGATGCGGAAGACGCACTAGAAGAGATTGGACGTACGAATTATGAT
>MGML01000092.1:2038-3374 GCA_001796415.1 Chloroflexi bacterium RBG_13_46_14 | reverse complement strand
TGCCAGACAAAGGGCTTAGGATTTGCATTCGTTACAGACAGGTATTCTTCAATAACTGCAATCAATTCCGGAACGCTCTCGAAACTATCCCGCCGTATTCTTTTTTCCGTAAGTTCACGGAACCAACGCTCTACCAGGTTAAGCCAGGATGAACCGGTTGGCGTAAAGTGTAAAGTGAAACGCGGGTGTTTCTCCAGCCATTGTCTCACTTTGGGCTGTTTGTGAGTGCCATACTTGTCTACAATAAGGTGTAATGGTATCTCCCCGGGAAACTCTTTGTCCAAACGCCGCAGGAAGCGGACAAATTCCTGATGTCGGTGCCTGGCCATGCATTCGCCGATAACTTGCCCATCCAAAGTATTAAGCGCCGCGAACAGAGTGGTGGTACCATGCCGCTTGTAGTCATGAGTCATAGTTCCACAGCGCCCCTTTTTCATAGGCAGGCCGGGTTGAGTTCGCTGGAGAGCCTGAATCTGACTTTTTTCGTCCACACAGAGAACAATCGCTTTATCCGGAGGATTGAGATATAATCCAACCACATCGGTAAGCTTCTCGGTGAACTTACGGTCAGTAGAGAGTTTGAAGTGCTTGGTTCGATGGGGTTGTAAACCATGTGCATTCCATATACGTTGTACCGTAGCCTTGCTGACTCCCTGGGACTTAGCCATACTCCGAGTACTCCAGTGAGTCGCTTCCGGCGGTTTCGTTTGAGTGGTTGCTTCTACTATACTCTGTACTTTCTCGGCGGAATAGGTGACCGGACGTCCGCGACCCGGTAAAATCGTGGTAAGCGCTTCAGGCCCACCTGTTGAAAATCGTTCGCGCCAAAGGATCACTGTAGGACGGCTGATTTTAAGTTCTTGTGCGATTTTGACGTTGGATAATCCATCCGCAGCCAAGAGTATGATTCTGGACCGTTGAGCGATACTTTGAGGGGTGCTATGAGCCCGAATCCAGGTTTCCAGAGTTCGTCTTTGTTCTGATGTTATTGGTAGAGGATTACTTATTTTTGGCATACATAAGTATATCATATTATCTTTTATATGTCTACTTATATGTGAGACATTACACTAGTTTTGTTTCATTGCCTGGAATAATAACAGCATCAATGAATCTTAGGCCATTATTGTCTGAACGTCTTACAGCGGGGAACCCTTCAATGAGAGTTCCGCCAGTCTGTCTCCAGTATTTTCTTATCATTCACGTTTCG
Organism: Chloroflexi bacterium RBG_13_46_14; assembly: GCA_001796415.1. Next base: position 2,164 of record MGML01000092.1, on the reverse strand, counting down.
TTTTTACTCATAGAAATATTCTCCTTACATTACTTGTGTGTGGCTGATTTTCTGACAGAGGTTGAAAACGAGAGTAAAATCGCATTCAACAATAAGCCTGATAAACGGTTAATAACAACTAAAAAT
>MGML01000092.1:1730-2009 GCA_001796415.1 Chloroflexi bacterium RBG_13_46_14 | reverse complement strand
ACTTTATTTGAAAGGCAAAATAACCTTCAATGACCAGTTAGTAAGGGCTTTTTCAGAGGTTTATTAGATATAATCTATATAAGAGTACGCACGCTAGTCTTACCCTATTCGAATATTATTGTCTCTTTTCATAATATATTCCGGAGATCGACTTTTCCGGTAACATCATGTTGTGTGGGCTTAACCTGACACCGATGGTATTTTCCACGTCACCCAAAATTAAAAACAGCTTTCGCTGTTGGGAGATATCACCCATTATTTCTCCGGGACTTATATTAG
>MGML01000092.1:0-1723 GCA_001796415.1 Chloroflexi bacterium RBG_13_46_14 | reverse complement strand
TTCGATCTTATAAGTTTCTTTCAAATATTCCCGGAAATAAATATTAGCATTCCTTACAACTACTGTTTTGATGATATTCAAACAATATTCTCTCATCGTTTTCATCGAGTCGCCGGATGGAATTGTTATCGTTTCAACCTCCGTACCGCATGTGACGATGTAAGGGAATATTCTGTCCTCTTTTTTAAGTACGGTGTTTTTAAAGTTATGGCTGAACTCAATACCGTCGATTGTTAACTTATTTCCATTTATGCCGCTTAAACGGGAAACCTTGAATAGAGTTTTGGGGCGGATTACAGGTGTGACAAGGCTGACTAATTCCTGAATCATTACGTTAATTCGATCGTTGGTGTTTCGCATTCGCAGATTGTTTATAACCATTGCGGCATCGAGATTAACAGGGATATCGTTCAGGATTATGGTATTATCCGGCAAGTTACTATTTTCAATCATAATTTATAGTATCATTTTTCGAAGTAAACTGAGAATTCATCGGAATAATTGTCAACTTTGCTCCGTTTCGCTTTATTTATCGTTCCGAGCTTGATTATTCGGAAAAAGCAACAGAGAAAAACTGATACTCCGTACTAGTTCCACCGTAGTCTATGCGTATTGTCATATGCTGGGTTAGCAACAGCGTTTTGACTTGCCATTGTCCTCTTCAACTGAGCCGCAGCAGGAAGAAGTAGACTCACTCACCCTGACCGTTTTTTCGGTAGTGACGCCACAGCATCCCTGCTGGGTGGATATGGTTTTATCGGGTGATACTCCGCAGCCGGAGGAGCATTCATTCTGTTTACCAAGCACTCCCATCAGAATTCCTGCTGCGCAGCCTACCCCGGTCCTGACTTTGAGAGCGTTTACGGGGCAATTCCCAACACATGCTCCGCATTCCATGCAAGAATCCTTATCCCTGATAGTCGCTTTCTGTCCTGTTATTTCAAAAACCGCGTGAGGACAAACAATTTCGCACATACCGCATCCGATACAGGTCTCCTCATCAAGTTCGAGTGTTACCACATTTCTAAGATATCTGAGCATATAAATCCTCCTAAAAAAATCTCGCTGTTATCCAAAGTGCCAGGCCAATGGCTCCGGCTACAATCTGTAATGGAATGGCAAAACGCATTTCTTTTTTAACACCGGAGAGCGACGTATAGGTGGTTGCTCCGGTAAAATTCATCGCCAGGAAAGAAGTAACCGCCGGCATCATTAGCACCCAGGCTGCAGTTCCCAGAATTCCGGCAGTACCGGCTGTAGGAATGAATCCGGCCAGAGCGAGCGCGACGGCACAGAAAAAACCGAGCATCATTCCTTTTACAGAAAGCGCTCGTCCTGGCAACCATGGCAGCAGCAGCGGAACCAGTGTGCTTCCCGCGATAAACACTATCACGAACAAGAGTGTTTCACGGCCTCCGGCCATACCGGGGAGAGCATAACCTGCCCGGCTAAAGCCGGTAAGAAAGAAAAGAGCCAGGGCAATACCCAGGCCATACCTGCCCCACATGATGATTTCCATGGGAGCCAGCACCAGACGGTCACCTATTCCAAAGTTGACCACTCTCATCTCTGGGGTGGCTTTCATTCCCACATCCAGAAACTCAGGGATATCTCTGGCGTGGACCGGACCGTAGATTACGTTAAAGTGTGTTCGCCGTTTCAATTCATGAGCGGACACTCCGGGAGCTCCAAGCTGGGGTATAATAACCTGACGGTGACTGAT
>MGML01000091.1:3982-4590 GCA_001796415.1 Chloroflexi bacterium RBG_13_46_14 | reverse complement strand
ACGCAGATAATTGGCATAGAAGATATTATTCCTAACATCTAAACTCTGCATGAGGTCATTTGTATCTTCAACAACATCAATTCCATAGCAATACAGTGCTACGTGAGCCGTTCCGCAGTTATAAATAACATTGTGATATATGCGTAAATTATCTGATTCATAGTAGGTGTTTACACCCCATCCGGCATAAATGCCAATAGCATGACCAAAAGCATCATAAACACGGTTTCTTCTAAAGATGGTCTGGGACGCCTGAAGTTGTATGCCAATGTTCGGTGGTCCCCAATCACCATAGCCGCCAGAGTCATGTATAATGTTGCCTTCAATCAACTGTCTGTGGGTTTCGTCCGGGTCAGCCGTCTGCATAACCCTGTTCCAGCCGGTGTTATACATCTCGTTTCCGCGGACGATGTTATAATTCCCACCGACAAGGACAACATCATGCCCACCAAATCTAATGATACACCCCTGAACAAGATTATGCGTCCCGTCTACCCATACGAGGTCGCCCTCGTCCCCTCCCTCCGCCTCTGTTGTCCCGCAGTATTCAACAGTAGAATTCAGAAGGGAGTTATAGGCTGAACCAGTACGGAAGAAAACAGCCCGGC
>MGML01000091.1:3840-3952 GCA_001796415.1 Chloroflexi bacterium RBG_13_46_14 | reverse complement strand
TGTGCCGGAATACCGCATATAGAGGACAGCCGAGTTATCGCCGGTCGTGTATGTGCCCCCGCGAATATAGGCTGTATCGCCAGCGCGTACTGATTCCGAGGTTTTTTTCAAT
>MGML01000091.1:3601-3762 GCA_001796415.1 Chloroflexi bacterium RBG_13_46_14 | reverse complement strand
CCGACTGACGCAGTCAAAATGATAAACATTATGAGGACGTTTAGAATCTTTCTCACTATGCGTTTTCTCCTGTTCTTCGTGGAGATGAATTTATCATAGGAAGAAATTGTTGCAATCCCCTTTAGGGGGGAAAAATGGGGTGAAAATATGAATCCCTATTC
>MGML01000091.1:3473-3540 GCA_001796415.1 Chloroflexi bacterium RBG_13_46_14 | reverse complement strand
ACTCGTCCTCACCCCAAAAGACTAACCAAACAGACATTTTGCCTGCCATTAGAAGGTCCTTCATAAG
>MGML01000091.1:3265-3360 GCA_001796415.1 Chloroflexi bacterium RBG_13_46_14 | reverse complement strand
GGCCATCCGGTGTCTTGAAGAAAGCCTCGAGGACTCGCTTTAGTTCTATGGCTTTTCTGAGATTGAAGCCAAGAAGATCTCCTCGACAGACATGC
>MGML01000091.1:2913-3028 GCA_001796415.1 Chloroflexi bacterium RBG_13_46_14 | reverse complement strand
AACAAGAGGGCGGAATTGTCGATCATACGCGCTTAATAGCGAACTACCGCCAAAGGTGATCAAGCTAAAATAAAGTAAAGTGTATATTTCGTAAGGTATTGACTTCCGTCGTAAA
>MGML01000091.1:2770-2882 GCA_001796415.1 Chloroflexi bacterium RBG_13_46_14 | reverse complement strand
CGACAATAAACATGTTAGGGATGAGGTAAAAATATGTACTCAACCTATCCCGACCATTAGAAAAAGGATATGAAAATAACAGGCGTCCGATATTCGCCGTCCAGTTGACAAG
>MGML01000091.1:2342-2697 GCA_001796415.1 Chloroflexi bacterium RBG_13_46_14 | reverse complement strand
AGACCAGCTATTTTGCTAAAGAACTCCCGATGTTTCGCTAATTCTGGAGATTCTTGTACATCTCTTTCGGCCCTCCAACTACCCCACTCATTCTCGTAATGCGTAGACATCCAGTATAGAGACATCCCTCCCGAAGTTCCCCAATAAAAGACTTTGCCAGTCAAGGAATAAGTGTAGAACAGATAGGGTAGGCACCAAATTAGAGCCAATAAATAAATGTAGGTTGTTTTCCTAAATCTTTCTCTTTTTTGCCATAGGTAAAGAATAAGAAACGACAATAATCCTACAAGAATGACGTAACCGAAGAAAACTTTTGTCAAGGCCAAATAACCTAAGAAAATGGATGCTACCAATA
>MGML01000091.1:0-2303 GCA_001796415.1 Chloroflexi bacterium RBG_13_46_14 | reverse complement strand
AAAAATGAAACATAAATCCACAGATTAAGAAAAAAACTAAATTTTCGGTAACCAAAAGGTGTACTGCTCTCCAATAAGGAGGATATAAACCCATCACAAATGCAAAGATAAGCGCATAAGTTTGCCGTATCCAAAGGGCTAGTGTCTTATAGAAATAGAGGAGAGCTCCAAAGAGGAAAAATGCATTGAGCAATTTTCCTAACAACCAGGGTAATTTTAAATATGCAAAAGGAACTAATACAATAGGATAACCAGGTCCCCACCATAGCTCAATGGAATTATTGGGAGAGTAGTATCCTTTTGACAAACGACTTGCAAGAGCTACATACTCATCCTCGTCTCCCTGAAAAGCAGAAGAGGAAAAAATTATGACCATAAATAGGTAGAGTAATAACAGAGGCACAAATTTCAAAGTTGCGTTTTTCATTATCCATTCTCCGTAACAACCTCCTCTCAAATTTCGAGGGGCTTAGTTCTGTCAAAGACACTACTTTGCGTATTAAAGACCGCCTGTCAGAGGGGTTGTTTAAGTGCCATTTCCCGGCAATCCCTGAGTACGGCGATGATTTGTTCCTCGATAATTCGTTTTCCTCTTTTGCTCTTCTTTCCTCCCGGATATTTACATTAATTATACTAAACGTCTGACATCGCGAGGTGTACACATTTTGAGCAATAGTTCAAATATTTTTTCTCGTTTATTTTACTTAGATTTAAAAAGCCCGTACTTTATTATACAATAGATACTCCTAAGGCCATCTTTCCAGCCAATCTTTTTTCCCTCTTCATAGGTTCTCCCATAATATGAAATGCCAACTTCATAAATTCTTACCTTAGGTATTCGAGCAATTTTGGCAGTAATTTCAGGTTCAAAACCAAATCGATTTTCTGTTAAATTAATAGCTTGAATAATATTTGTGTCAAATAGCTTATAACAAGTTTCCATGTCGGTCAGGTTCATGTTTGAGAACATGTTTGATAAAAAAGTTAATATTTTATTTCCTATGGTATGCCAAAAGAACAAAATTCTATGAGGATTGCTACCCATAAATCGAGAGCCATAAACTATATCTGCAAAGCCTTTTATGATAGGTCTCAGTAAATCATTATATTCGTTTGGGTCGTATTCAAGGTCAGCATCCTGTATTATTAAATACTCTCCTGTTGCTTTTGATATTCCCGTACGAAGTGCAGCACCTTTGCCTTTGTTAACGTCATGTTCAAGATATCGTATGGGAATAATAGGGTTATCGTTAATGTATTTCTGTACTACTTCTTTGGTATCATCATTTGAACAATCATTCACAATGATTATTTCTTTTTGTATATCATTGATTAATTGTACCGTTTTTAATTTATCTAAAATCAAATGAATGGTAGCTTCCTCATTATAGGCTGGTACAATAATCGATAGTTTTTTCTTCTCCATATGTTCCTCTTTATTTTGCCTTGCCCACGTTTGTCGTATAACTCAATATTTTATCATCCGATCGTGGCAGGGAAAACGCTATTTTGCTTATTTCTTCTTTTCATATAACGAATAACCGTTTTAATCACAGGTCAGGTCGGTGGCCCTGTCGATGGATCGGGAGGTGAGCCGGCGGCATTGAAAATTGGACTTGGCGCGGATGACTAAGAAAGCTTGGCTTTGATGAAGAACATAGAGCCGAGGGAAATCGAGATAGCCGAGGTCGAGGAAAATTAATATGGTGTGGCCCTGAGGATCATTGTTTACACGGAGAGCCGATTTTCTCTCATAAGCGCTCATAGGGAGTCTGTCCACTTAACGCTCCGTGCGGACGGCTATAGTTATAAATACTGTCGCATTCTTGTCAATAGGCATGCAAAATTAACCCTTTGATGGAAGGTCCGGTCAAGGATCGCCGTGGCGATGACCGGGTGCCCGAAGATCTTGTTCCACTGGGAGAAGCTGCGGTTGGAGGTCAGGATCAAAGCCCCTTTCTCATACGCTCCTCGATCCGGTTCTCGGAGTAGGCTTTAGTAAGGGAGGCAATCAGGGGCATGGCTTGGGTAAAGTAAGTCCTGTAGCCTTCCGTGACCGCCTTGACGCCCAGGGCCATGGTGCGTCTTCCCGACGCCGGGCGGCCCTCTCCCCACCGACTGCCTGGCATACGGTTGCGGCGAGATCTGACGAAGGATTTTCCGCACCGTCTGGACACTCAGACCAGCAGCCCGTGTGATCGACTTCTTCGTCTGTTTCAGCTTCCACCGGCTGTGAATCTCTTGCCATAGATGAGCCTTCACCATGTCCGCTCCTCCCGATCTCTCGATCGGAAGCAAAGATA
>MGML01000090.1:1684-5629 GCA_001796415.1 Chloroflexi bacterium RBG_13_46_14 | reverse complement strand
CTTCCTTTACTTTATCTGCGATCCATGAACTCAACTTATCAGCCAGGATCTCGATCTCCATGTCATGTACTCCATTTGTCCGACGGGATTTTTCAGTAGTATACTACCCTACAGTCAGTACGGTCAAAGGTGAAAGAGTGACGAAAGCCGATCTCGTAGTGAAAAACGGCATAATAATGACCCTTGATCCAGATAAACCTCTAGCCGATATTATCGGAATAAAGGGCGACAGGATACTGTTCACGGGAAATGCCGAAGATCTGGATTCGATAACAGGACCGGATACGAGGGTGATCGACTGTGAAGGAAAAACGGTTGTACCCGGCTTCAACGATGCCCACTGTCATATCTTTTCCTTTCTTCGCAAGCTGATAAGCGTCGACCTTTCGGAAAGAGCGGTAAGGTCGATCGAAGACATCAAGGCAGAGATAAGGCGAAAAGCCGATAATACACCGGAGGGAGAGTGGATATCGGGTACGGATTATAACGATTTCTACCTCGTCGAAAAACGCCATCCGAACCGGAGAGAGCTCGACGAAGTCGCCCCGAACCATCCGGTAATCCTTTCTCATCGTTCTCTACACGCCTGTGTCCTTAACAGCAAGGCGCTTGCGCTTGCCGGCATCACCCGCGAGACGGAGGAACCAACGGGAGGACACATCGACCGTGAACTCGACACCGGCGAACCGAGCGGTCTGCTGATCGATATGCTTGGTTACATCAGGGAAGAGGTGATGCCGTCGATCTCCGAAACAGAACTGGAAAAGGGAATCAGGCTTGCCAGTGATCATTACCTTTCGAACGGTATCACCTCGCTTCAGGATGCCACTGTGGTTAATGACTACACCCGGTGGCAGAGATTCCGCCGTTTCAAGGAGAAGCAATTACTGAAATCGCGACTCTACTACATGCCGGGAGTGGATCACCTGGATGAGTTCGTTGACGCTGGTACATTATTCTGTTCAGGTGATTCACACATTAAAATCGGCCATGTGAAAATTACACCATCGGAAACAAAGGGAAAAGGTATTCATCCTGTCCAGCATGAACTAAATAAAATGGTGCTGGATATCCAACGGGCGGGATTCCGGGCTGCCATTCACGCCACCCGGTACGAAACGGTGGGGGCAGCCGTAAACGCAATAGAGTACGCACTTGGTCAACTACCACAGGACGATCATCGACACCGGATAGAACACTGTTCGGAGTGTCCGCCGCACCTGCTTGACCGTATCAAGAAACTCGATATCATGATAGTCACCCAGCCTCCGTTCCTTTACTACAGCGGTGAAAGGTACCTGGCCACGGTGCCGCCCGACCGGCAGCCATGGCTTTACAGGATAAAGTCGATGACGGAAGCGGGAATAACCGTCGCCGGAAGTTCGGATTCACCGATAGTCGACGATAATCCCCTTGTGGGAATATACGCCGCGGTAAACCGGCTGGCAAATTCCGGGCAGGCAGTCCTGCCGGAAGAAAGGGTCTCCGTCGAAAAAGCCCTGGAGATGTATACTCGTAATGCAGCCTGCGCGTCTTTTGAAGAGGAAGAAAAAGGCACGATAAGCGAAGGCAAGCTGGCCGACCTGGTTCTTCTCAGTGATAACCCGACTACCGTCCCGCCGGAACAGTTAAAAGACATCATGGTTGAGATGACTATTATTGGAGGAGAGGTGGTCTGGGAAAGATAACCGTATAAACTCTAATACCGAGTTTCTAAACTCTAAACAAATTCAAAGCACTGATAACCAGATACGTTTATGCTTTGGGATTAGTAATTCGGGTAGTGTATCATTTTGAAATAGATTTTTATTTTGACGGCAAGAGGCATCCGGTAGGATTGTGTGGTTTAACTAGTAAAGAAGTCCCACAATTTCACAACCAACGCCAGTCCGATGGTTGCAATAATGGCTACTTGAAATAAATCAAATGTCATATTGCGAAAGACCTCCGAAACATATTAGCAATTGGGTGCTTTGAGATTGTCGAGTGTTAGGAGTCTTTTGAATCGGATGCCTCTGCCGACCAATATTATAGGTTAATAGTGCAGATATGTATATAGATAGGTGTTATAATACCCTTACTCAATTTTGTAGGGGTGTTATATGCGGAACAATAAGACAACTGAAACTATAGCAAATACGTTACTAGGTGTTATTGTTGGTCTTTTGCTATCTCCCAAAATTTGGATAAATAAAGCGATACTAGAAATCTATGCTAATAAGGTTGGAAATATGTTTATTGGTGATGTAGCTCTCATAATAGCATTTCTTATTATGATATGGTACTTATTTTGGATATGGAAATCACATAAAAAAACTAAAGTCGAAAAGGAAAATGGAATAGAGTTAGAAAATAAAGTCGATGCTATCATAAAACATTTAGGAATAACAGAAGATGATATTCAAGATTTAAAAAACAACAAAAATAAGTCTTGAACCGAGTGTGATACAGCCAATATGGGCGATAGGAGATAACTATTCTGAATTAGTAAACTTTAGCACTAAATATGTGAGACAGGTCGCCTTCCATTCCATACGCCTCCGCCTCTGCCTTTGTTGATGAAAAGCGTACAGATTTCTGTGCTTTTACATTAACTTCAGGCTGATTCCAAGTTATGGTTGATGTCTCACGTAATTTACCTTTTTCATATAATTCTACTGTGTAAGTTTTATTGGGCTCAGTTGCAGATGTTGGTACTAATTCTACAAAAATACCATCAAGTCCAGCTACCCAAATATAACTACACCAGATTCTTTCAACCTTAGCAACGCCACCAACTGAACATGATGAAAAGTTTTGTGTGATATTATCAAAAAAAGTTGATATTGGTCGAACATTCAGAAATCCACAAATTATCACGATAGCTAAAACAGAAAACAGAAGTCTCTGTAATAGTCTTTTTGTGTTACTTCGTATATAAGGTCTATTAAGAGAAAGATAAAGGCATATCACACCGGCAAGGATAGAAATAAACCCAAATACGTAACGTCCAGTGACGGCAAATGAAATACCAATTCCGATAAGCAAACTATAAGATAATAGATAAACGTAACTCATTTCTAACTCCTTATAGAGTAAATGAGTATATAAAATGTATCATAATAATTCTCGGATGGTTATTATATCAGTTTTACAATTTCTTCGATAGTCCAGATGTGGTCACTAATTCCAGAAGCCATTGCGGGTGTTCTCGGATAAGGATTAGCAAGGCTCTTATGTGGTCTGGCGAAGTTGTAGTACATGAAATAAAGGGCTAACGCTAAGATGTGATTCTCCAATTTTTTTGAGAAAGCATTGGTTAGCCTGGTGAATCTCCGCATCTGCATACGCATCGTGAGATTTTGACGTTCTACATAGCTTGTTGATATTGCTTTCATGTCGGGGTTGCCTTGTATTTTCCGTTTATCTGCACCTATACATTCAGCAGGGCTATACCTCTTTTCCCCTTCAACATCTTTTCCGTAGAGTTTGATAAGCATTGCGTAATCTATATCAGCACCGAAAGCGTTTTCTACAGCTTCAAGATACATTTTATGACCGTCTGTGGTAAGCTGTACCCTATTGGCTAATCTATCTCTTAAGTCAGCAATGAAAGCGTAAGCACAATCAGCATTTCGTTCACCTACTAGCCAAGCAGGTACAAGTTTGGTAGTGGCTTCTATCGCTGTGAACGTCCATACATCACCGTATCCGAATTGCCCTCGCTTATCTTCCGGTACATTCTTATCTTTAGAGTAAACGAAACTCCAGATTTCATCACACTGTAGCTTCTGACAGGGCAGGTCATGCATTGCTTCATCCTGATATTTCAAACAAGCATTTCCTACTTCTCGAAGTAGTTTTACTACCGTGTTGACTGCTGAATCGGTAATTCTGGCAGTAGAACGAATAGAGTTACCTTCACAGAGTACTTTAATGATTTGTGCTTGACGTTCAATGCTTAAC
>MGML01000090.1:0-1673 GCA_001796415.1 Chloroflexi bacterium RBG_13_46_14 | reverse complement strand
GCCTTCCTTTACTCTAACTGACTAAATTATACTATCCGCTTAAGCATTTGTCAAGCAATTTAATAATAAATTTTAGTCATTTTGAAAAAATTAAACAAAAAAATAACAAGAAATTCCCTCGAATAATTGATTGTAATTGGGGAAGTTTCCTGTTATTATACAGATAAGAAATATTGAGGAATAAGTCTTAGTTGAATACTCCAACTCAGAACTATGCCAGTAGTCCTGAGTCCCATCTTTTACGAAAATTATACTACATTCGTAAAGGGAGGGTCAACTATGGTTATTAAGACAGAATCGCAAATATCACCCCGTAAATCACTTGGATTTTACACTTCTAATGAAGCTTCTCGTATCGCTCTTGTCCCACGCTGGACTTTGTATAACTGGAAACAGAGTGGAATCATCATTCCTACTGTTAAATGGACAGACGAGTTTAACAAAGAACATTTAGGTCACACCTTTGAAACTGTTGTTTTTATGCGATTACTTAGACTATTGAGGAATAAGGGAATCAGTCTATTCAAAACCGTGAATGCACTACAACAGTTAAAAGAGCGTTTTGGGTCACCTGGTAAACGTTGGGCAGATGCGAGATTATTTGTGGATAAACAAGACGTATTCGTTTACGAAAAAAAAGATAAAGATAATTGGGGGACAACAGTAGCTACCAGATACAATCAGAGAGTCGCCGAATTTATATTTGGTGATGAGTTTATCCTTCTGAAAGATAGAGCTGATGCGTTATTAATTCCATCCGAGTTTATGGATTTTGTTGAGATTAACCCATCAATACAGAACGGATTACCGATTGTGCTTGGCACGAAGATATTAACAAGCATGATTCACAATTTAAAATCTCAACAATATAATGATAACTCAATCCGCCAAATGTACCCTTTTATTTCGCTGGATAAAGTCAGGGGTGCGGAAAAATACGAAATATATTTAGACAAGGCTACTCTGAACTAAACCAACCTTTAAAACTGTATTCGGATGCAAGTGTTTATGCACCCGTTTCAGATATGTTAACACGTTTGGGTTGGGATATTGAAACAGCAGAGGATGCCGAATTAATAGGTACGATAGATGATACAATATGGGTCAAACACGCAAGAAAAGGCAAACGTATAGGGTTGACTTTCGATGAACTCAAAGCTAATCAAGGTGTAAAGGTTTCTCGTGAATTAAGAAGACGTGGCGGGAAAATAATCCGTATTAATAGTGCTGGTAATCCATATTGGGCTATTGGTAAATTACTATATCATTATCCAGAATGGATGGATTTTTTTAAAGAGAATGATGGCGTTGCTGTAATATCTGAACCTAAACCACAAGGATGTAAATGCTACACTCCAGAAGAATACCATCAACATTTTCATAAAACTGATGCAGCCTTATTTAAAAAATATCTTGATAAAAAGAAAAAGCGTACTTATAAACCACGTGGAAAGAGACCTCGCAAAATCTCTGATGAACAAACAAGGTTCTAGTCGCTAGTCCTTATTCCACCTAGCTTGAGCTGCTTTCTTGGCAATAGCACTTCGTTCTTCGGGAGAAAGTTTTTCCGCCCTGGCATTACCGCCCTTTAATCCACCTTTACGACCTAACGCAACGTAGTCAATCTCTTTCTTTGGTTTTTCTTCTGATTCGTCTATAGCTTCTTGAAATAC
>MGML01000089.1:4228-9423 GCA_001796415.1 Chloroflexi bacterium RBG_13_46_14 | reverse complement strand
AACCTGACATCGCTATTATCAGCCTGGGAATCGAATCCGAAGATGACAACGTGGCTACAGCCCGGGACAGAGCAGCCGCAACTATGAATGATGTTATGGATACCCTCTCTTCAAACGGAATAGCTGATAAAGATATCCAGACACAGTATTTCAACATACAGCAGGTACGCACCTGGGATCGTGAGACTGAAAAAGAGGTCGTAACCGGCTATAGAGTAACCAATACAGTGACAGTTACAATAAGAGATATAGAAAAGGTCGGGACAATCATCGATGCAGTTACAGATGCTGGAGGTGATCTGACCAGGATCAACGGAATCAACTTTTCAATCGATGAACCGGATGAATATTACGAAGAAGCCAGGAAAGAAGCGATGGTAGATGCAAAGAAGAAAGCAGAGCAGCTGGCCAAACTGGCTAATGTAGACCTGGGTAATGCAACCTATATCTCAGAGAATTTATATTACGCACCAATTACTAAATCTGCAATGGGCGGGGGATACGACGAAGCAGCCGGGTACAGCACATCGATCAGTCCGGGTGAACTGGACATCAGTCTAAGCATCCAGGTAGCCTACGCTATAAAATAACCGGACAGCTGCCATTGATATGAAATATAAAAGCAATCCTGCCGAAAAATGGCAGGATTGCTTTATTTTTTTAACTTATTGCTAAGGGGGGAAAACAATTTTTACCTGGAAAAATATTTTACCTTGGTGCGAACTTAGATTATTTCAGGATGAATACTAGTGATTCCGGCTCTTGCAACCGTCTTATCGTTCATTCTGTTGCATCAGACTGTCATACATGACAGATAACAATTGTCCGGATAACGTCCTGGTCCTGTCATCAAGAAAATTGTTAACTTTAGCAGCAAGGCTGGTTAATTCATAATGAAAATGGTCATCATTCATTTTTAGTAACTTAAGCAAATCCCTTATTTTCTCAGTACTATCCATTTTATTCCACCTTTCTCATTTCTCTTCTTACTACTCAGATCAAGGTTTATTATTAGATTATCGTTTTTATTCGCTTGTTTATAGAATATAACAGTATTTACGTTCAGTACATATCAGATTGCGTTGAATTATGGTACGGTTTGGTAGAAAAATGGTAGAGATAATTCGGTGTATCTGGTAAAAACCATCTTAGGGATAATGACTCAACTACATGTGTTTTTATTAGTTTTTTCAAGACTCCAGGTATCTATCCGCTATTTAGTCGAGATTTGTAACATAGGGTTTATCTTCTGTAAAAATTAATGATGAAACCTCTTTTTACCGTATAATGTATGTTAATTTTACGTTCGGACTCTTTTGATGGGAAATAGTATAAAGGTAAGGAAACTTGCACGTTAGGAAAGAATAGGAGAGAAGTATGAAAAGTCTATTGAAAAACCAGCGTGGGATGGCACCAATAATAGTGGTTCTGATAATCTTCGGTGTGATAGTGGTCGGAGGTGTTGGGGCTGGTACCGTAGAAATCATTGCATTCGACCGATCATTCACTTTCGGTACCTCGGCAATAAATATGCAGGCTTCTACACTGGATGGTACGCCGCTTGCCGAACTGGCTGGCAGCCAGGTCGATATATCCGAAGACCATACACTCATACTGGAATGCAGATAATCGTGGCATACTTATAAAATAAAAAGAAACGCTAATAATTCTATTGGTACCAAATCCGTACCATTCAATAAAAAGCCCCGATACGATAAACCGCATCGTGGCTAGATTAAACTTAACAAATTGTGGGTGGTACCGTATGGTATGTAGAACCTTTTCACTAACGTTCGATATTAAATAGCGATTAGTATTGAATAGAGGGCAGGTGACCGAAAACAACCGGATGCAAACAGAACCAGATTGTCAACTTACTTGTTAAACGATACTAAAGATTCTATACTGGTCTTTGATATGCATCCAAGATTATCAGTACATAAGGAAAGATAGCGATGCTCGAAGCTCTTTGGATTGTCCTTCTGGGAATGTCGATTATCTTCGCGGTTCTCGGGTTGTTGTTAGGCATAATGACAGTCCTGTCCCGATTGCCGGAACATGATAGAGATAAGAAGGCTTAATAGATGGAAATTACAGCCGGTGATATTCTGGGATTTCTGAGTCTGACCTGGCAGCAGGCTATTATGCTTGTTATCGGATGCTTGCTTATCTATCTCGGCATAGCCCGTAAGGTTGAACCGGTCCTCCTCATTCCGATAGGAACAGGTATTATCCTGGCCAACATCCCACTGGGAGACATAGCCGGTCAAGGCGGACTCTTTGCCTTGCTGAAGGAAGCCGGGATAGATACCGAACTCTTCCCTTTGCTTATCTTCATCGGCGTCGGGGCAATGATAGATTTCGGGCCATTTCTGGAAAAACCTTATACAATTCTACTGGGCGCTGCCGCCCAGTTCGGTATCTTCGGTACTTTCTTCCTCGCCTATTTACTCGGTGACGGCTGGCTTGGAATCATGGATTTTAGTTTGAATGACGCCGCATCGATAGGAATGATAGGCTCGGCTGACGGACCAACCTCGATCTATGTATCGACTATTCTGGGCTCAAAATTTACCGCAGCAATTGTAGTAGCGGCATATTCCTACATGGCATTGGTACCGATTATCCAGCCGCCGATAATGAAATGGCTGACAACTGAGAAAGAGAGAAAGATACGGATGCCGGTCACCCCTGGTAAAATTTCCCGGAGAACCAGGATACTCTTTCCCATTGCTGCCATTATCGCCGTCTGCCTGCTGGCACCGAAAGCAACCCCTCTCATTGGATTTCTTATGTTCGGTAACCTTCTCAGGGAGTCTGGTGTAGTCAAACAACTCTCTTCAGCCGCTCAGAATGAAATGGCAAATATCGTTACTATCTTACTTGGTATTACCGTCGGGGGTATGATGGTTGCCGGTGATTTTTTGAAACTAGAAACTATTCTCATCTTCACAATAGGCATTATTGCTTTTGCTATGGATACAGCAGCCGGAGTAATTTTAGGCAAAATAATGTGCTTCATATCCAAAGGTAAAATCAATCCACTAATCGGGGCCGCTGGAATCTCTGCTTTCCCGATGTCGGCACGGGTTGTTCAGAAGGTAGGACTGGAAGCAGATCCACACAATCACCTTCTCATGTACGCTGCGGGAGCAAATACAGCCGGACAAATCGCATCGGTAGTCGCTGGCGGAGTAATGCTGATGCTGGTTCCGCTTTTCGGATAACCGATATATTTTCAACTCAGGGATGTATTGATTTCCAGGGGTGACCCGTTATTGATTCTATAGTATTTTGAGAAACTCATTTACCACCGATTCGGAGAACTCAACGTCGTTTATATTAGCATCGATTTTCAATATTTCAATATCTTTTCGTAAAGAGTCTTGCAAGGTGTCGATAAAAGCATTATTAGCGACAGGATCGTAAAAATCATTACCTTCACAATCTATCGATGAAAATCCCCTGAGTGGAATCAGGAACTTAACTTTTCCCCTGGCACGGTTCAGTTTCTCACTGATGGTACTGGCAATCAGGCGGAGTTCATCAGCATTTACCCTTGGCAGTGTCGCCTGGGGATTGTGATAACAAATTGTCCTGTCGGAGTATCGTTCAGGTAGGGTTTCGGGGCCGAGAAAATTCAGGATATCTATACACCCGGGAGTAATGATCTGGGGTATCCCTATCTCACCGGCTGCTTCAAGACGGTGTGGTCCGGCAGAGGCAAGACCACCGAATAACTCGTTCCCGATTTCGTTCATTCCGAGTTCAATAACTCCTATTACCGGGTAGCTTTTAACGAGTTCTTCAAAAGTCTCTCCTCCAACACCTATTGTATGAAACACCCCGACTTCAAAACCTTTGTTCTCGAGGATCGATTTCACTGCCAGACCGCATCCGGTAGACAAACCGGTCATGGTCATGAATACCAGAGGTTTTTCGAAACTCTCCGGGATTATCGTATCCATCATGCCCGTTATTGCGCCGACTGCTTTTTGCAGAGAATCTACCGTCAATCTGTTCAGCCCGGCTATATCGGCGATCGAAGGCATGATAACAATATCTTTGGTTCCTACATATTTCCTGATACCCGCCTGTACAATCTTCTGGGATGAAAGCATGAACTTGGGGAAACCTATGGGGAGTTCCTGAAGTACCGCCGCCGCTATGCCTGAACCGGTACCGCCACCGATAGATAGTACTCCTGAAAAAGCCCCGGACTCGTAAAGCTCCTGGACTTTCTTCCTTGCTCCCGCGGTCATTATCCGCGTTGCAGGTCCGGCCTCGCTTATAGCTCTCACCTCTTCAATCGTAGTTCCGGCTGCCGCGGCTACCTCTTCCGCCGTGATATCGGCATCAAAGTATGCCTCGGCAAGACAACCGACATCCATAACAAGAGCCCGGAAATTTTCTTTACCGTTGATAAGGTTTTTAACGTACTGAAGTTCCGGACCTTTCGAGTCCAGTGTACCGATACAGAGTATTACTTTCTTTGAATGCATAGTCACTCCCGCTGACCCGGTATCGTGTCTCAAGGATAAATGATATACTATTCAACGAAACAAACCGGTAATACCGATTTTACTCGCAATCCTTTGAAAATATCAATTCCTGAAAAGTAAAAGGGTAGAGACAGTCGTATGGTTAAGCAGAAAAAAACTATCGTGTTATTCGGGCGTCTTGACAGTAAGGGTAAAGAATACGGTTTCGTAAAAGACAGGATAATCGCCGGAGGTTGTGAGGTTATTACAGTAGATACCGGCACCCGCGGTTCTCCTGAGTTGCTACCTGATATTACCCGCGAGGATGTTGCCAGAGCTGCCGGAAAGGAAATCTCAGAGGTAGTCGATCACTCTGATGAAAGCAAAGAAATCGAAGTAATGATGGAAGGAGCATCCGTTATCGCCCGGCAACTATACGATAAAGGAAAACTTGATGGCGTGATGTGCCTTGGGGGATCACGGGGAACCGCCATCGGTACGGCTGTTATGCGAGCATTGCCGTTCGGAATACCTAAATTCATGGTAAGCACCATAGCATCGGGAGATATGAGACCGTATATAGGTACCAGGGATATAACCATCATACACTCAGTTACCGATATTGCGGGGCTGAATCGAATGACCAGAAAGTTGCTTTCATATGCAGCCGGAGCGGTAGTGGGAGCGGTAAACATCGGTTCCGAACTCGAAGAA
>MGML01000089.1:0-4114 GCA_001796415.1 Chloroflexi bacterium RBG_13_46_14 | reverse complement strand
GGTACAGGTGGCCGGGCAATGGAGGAAACCATCGAGCAGGGACTTATCGACGGAGTCTTCGACCTTGTAACGCACGAATTGATCGACCATCTGTATAACGGTTACTATGATGCCGGACCTGACAGGCTGGAAACGGCAGGGAGAAAGGGTATCCCACAGGTAGTAATACCAGGCTGCATTGACTTCATCGCTTTCAGTCCTCCCTCGAATATTCCCGAAGATATAAAGAAACGGGAGATATTCTGGCACACTCCCGAGGTGGCAATAGTAAGGGCGAATAAAACGGAAATGGAATTTTCAGCCAGGGTTCTGGCTGAAAAGCTTAACAAAGCTGCCGGACCGGTGGCTGTTGTGATTCCCGGTAAAGGCTTCTCACCAGGGAATCGGGAAGGCAGGAGTCTTTATGATCCGGAAGCGGATAAGGTGTTTATCGATACATTGAAAAAGAACCTGAATCCTGGCGTCAGGTTTGTGGAGATAGACGCTCATATCAACGATGAGATATTCGCCGAACAGGCGGTTGACCTGTTATGCAAGATGATGGCGGGACGAAAGCAGGGCTAATCGAAAACGCCTTCTCTAAAAAAGTCAACGAATTCTTCATCGGATAATCCCAGGATCCTGGTGCAGATATATTCATTATGCTCTCCCAGGCAGGGGGCAGGCTTTATAGTAACAGGACTTTCAGACAGGATTACTGGCCATCCCTGTTGATAACACTTCCCTATCTCCGGGTGTTCTATGGGCTGAAAATATCCCCGGTGCTCGAGTTGGGGGTCTTTAAAAAGTTCTTTATTAGTTTTAACGATACCTGCCGGGACTCCGGCTTCCTGCAGGATTCCGGTTATTTCTTCGGGAGTATATTTTTGGGTCCATTCTTCAACAAGTTCATTTAATTGCTCTTCATTCTGTTTTCTCTGTTGAAGAGAGGAAAACCTTTCCTCTTTCGTCCATTCCGGGTAGCCAAGGGTTTTTCTAAAAGCTTCCCACTCGATCTCAGTAAAAACACTGATCGCACACCAACGGTCACTTCCCTGACAACGGTACACCCCGTGCGGGGCAGCGTATGGAGACTGGTTTCCCGACCTCGTCGAAAGATTATGATTTACCGCATAGTCCATTACGAGCGGAGCCAGAAACTGGCAGGTTGTTTCGTACTGGCTGATATCGATATATTGTCCTTTACCCGTTCTTCGTCGGTAATCCAGAGCCGCTACTATCGCGACTACTCCGAACCACGGCACGACGCTGTCGGGGTAGGCCTGAAGCGTGCCAACCGGTGACCGATCAGGCCATCCGGTCAGGTTACCAATCCCGGTCAATGCAACGGTATTCCATCCGTAACCGGTAAACGACGCTCTGGGTCCGGTCTGTCCCTGTATCGTCGCACTCAGCATAATTATTTTCGGGTTTATTTCTCTAAGTTTTTCGTAACTGAGCCCCAGTCTGTCCATGACGCCAGTTCCGAAATTTTCAACCACTATATCAGCCCAGTTGATGAGTCTTTCGACTATTTGCGACGCTTTCGGATGTTTAAGGTTAAGTGTCAGACTCATCTTGCTGTTATTTGCTACGAGGAAACACCCGGAACGGTTTATGCCGCTGATTCCATCTTTGTAGGGAGATGTTACCCGGGTGATATCAAGGTTTGAGTTACTTTCAATCTTGATTACGTTAGCGCCGTAATCGCCCAGATAAGCCCCGATAAAAGGCCCGGCAAACGCCCAGCTGAAATCAACGACATTCAATCCTCCAAGAGCTGCTAAGTCCGGTTTATTTTCCCGGGTATTTCCACCCGGTATTACAGAATGCCTTTTCTCCTCTTCAACTTCCTGTAACTCCCGGTAGATATCCTCATTGTTCTCACCAAGTCTAGGTGCACGGTTTTTCACTGCAGGCTGACATTCCTTATCGGAGGTGATAAACAGAAATCCAGGATATGGCACTTCAGTATTAAGGTCAGGATAGGTAATATTTGTCCAGAAGTTTCTTTCAATAAGTTGTTTATCCTCGAGAACATCCGAAACGTCGTTAAGAGGAGTCAGGGGTATACGTTTTTCAACAGCTTCTTCATAGAGTTCCTGTTTGGAATGGTTCTTGAAAAAATCGCCTATCAGTTGTTCCCAAAAACGTATCTTATCCGGAGAGACGCTTGTCAGATCCAGTGATGACCAATCCTGTATTTCATCGGTAAGATTACCGGCCATCCCTTTACTATCCATCCATTCGACCATGTACTGCATCTGCCGCGTACCTACGGCCCCTCCGAAGAACATCCATGACACGAAGCCGTCTTTACATGGCCAGATCTCCTGGGTCGATACTCCCCCTCTGAACCTTCGTATACCGGACCTCTGAACAATCCTGTTACTGTATTCCCAGTAGGGTAATTGCGTATGCAGAGTCCTGACAACACTCGCCTGCATGGACACATCCACCCATTGTCCTCTGGCGGTTCTTGCGCGCTGATTAAGGGCAATCAGGAGCCCTGCAGCAGCATGAACACTTGCCTGCGAATAAGTCTGGTCCAGACTTATCCGTACAGGAGGGCGGTCGACCTCTCCGGTACAATATGCCATACCGCCCATTGCGGTAGAGACAAGGTCTCCACTCTTATAGTCTCTATAAGGTCCCGTCTGGCCAAAAGGTGATATCGATACCATGATCAGGCCGGGATTGATCCTTGAAAGGGTCTGATACCCCAGTCCGGTACTGTCAAGATACCCGGGAGCGAAGGATTCGATAAGAAAATCCGCAGTTCTGACGAGTTTCTTTAAATTATCACTGCCGATACCTGATTCAATATCGAGAGTGATACTCTTTTTTCCGGCGCTGAATGCGTACCAGAAAAGGCTGTGCTCCAGATTAGTTTTACCTTCGGCAAAAGGAGGTATTTTCCTTGCGGTATTTCCGGACGGGATCTCTATCTGGATTACCTCAGCACCAAGATCGGCAAGAATCTTCCCGCATAAAAGACCCTTCTCATCCGTTAGATCGAGAGCGCGATAAGGACTTAACATAGCTTAACCGTAAGAAATTAATCCTCAAATATTTTTACATCCTCGAATGTATCATTAACATTTGTATTATATCAAGCTGGATGGAAACATAATTAGTATTTCGAGTTGATAGTATGAGATGTTTTAGTTATTTAGGAATTCACCCTGGTTGACAGTTCCCGAACTTCTGTTTGAAAAGATGAGACTGATATCGAAGATACAGGGGTTACTAACTTCCTACCAACAAAAAGCGTAGCAATGCTAGCAATAAACTTGACAGATTATTACGTTAGTTGTACTATTAATAGTATCGTAGGAGGTATTATTAATGAAGACTCCCAAAATTATTCCCATATCCGACCTAAGAAAGAAAATCAGCGATGTTCTTAAAGACATATCATCCGGGGAAGCCGTTTTTATCACACAGCGCGGACGAGCAGCCGCCGTCATGGTCAGCATGAAGACTTACGAACGCTCACAGCATGAGTTAGATATCTTACGTTTGCTAGCCCGGGGTGAAAAGGAAATTGAAGACGGCACCGGTTATGAATTGGATGATGTGCTCAAAGAAGCCGACCGTTTTATGGAGACCTCCAGACCTTGAGAATTCTTTTTACCCCCGCCGCTCGCTACCAGTTTCTTGAGGCACTCGCTTATATCTACCAGGATAATCCTCCTGCTGCCATTCAATTCCGGCAAAAAATTGAGAAAGTCATTTCACGCCTCAGAGAACACCCGGAGTCAGGGAGACATCTTCCGGAGTTTCCCGACCTTTCTTATCGGGAAGTAATAGTAAAGCCGTATCGTTTCTTCTATCGAGTGAAAGATGAAACCGTGTGGATTGTAGCAGTATGGCATAGCGCCCAACTACCTGATGAACCTGGAGAATAGACATTCATTTTTCAAATCGGGTAAACTTCCCGAACTTCTGTTTGAAAAGATGGGACTATCATCTGCAGTGTGGCAGTTTTTTTACCGTAATATAGCATAGACAATAGTAAAAGGTAGAATCAGCATATAATCGTAATGCAACAAAAACCCGCAATCCTCCCAAGATAATATAACGAATGTTAGGAATTTACATTTCTCGCTTTAGCAGCCAATACTTTCCGCAT
>MGML01000088.1:5161-5231 GCA_001796415.1 Chloroflexi bacterium RBG_13_46_14 | reverse complement strand
GCTACGATCCGGTGCTGTACATACCTGAATTAGGTAAAACCCTTGCCGAACTCGGACCCGAGGTAAAGAA
>MGML01000088.1:1579-5075 GCA_001796415.1 Chloroflexi bacterium RBG_13_46_14 | reverse complement strand
TGGTTGCTACGAACCTTGAAATGGCCATAAGTTACTGGATAGGTGCCAAGGTGGAAGAAGAAGGGACCATAACGGTACCGGCCCGTCTTCTTACCGAATTCGTCGCTTCGCTTCCCAATGAAAATATCGATATAGAACTTTCATCCCGAACTAAGACACTGAGTCTCAAGTGCGCCAGGTTCGAGGCTAGAATCAGTGGTGTCGATGCCAAGGACTTTCCACCGATTCCGGATATCAATGAGGGTATAAAGACTAAACTGGACGTTGACACTCTCGGCAAGGGAATCAGCCACGTTGCTTTTGCCGCGGCGACCGAGGAATCGAGGCCGGTTCTGACGGGTGTCGATGCCCGATTCAATGACGATCAATTGACACTGGCGGCTGCCGACGGCTTCCGGCTGGCTGTTTACAAACTGAATCTTTCGCAACCGGTTAATCAACAGGCCGAGGTAATCATTCCGGCCAGGACGCTGACCGAGCTTAACCGTATGATGACGGATGAAGAAGAGGGCGTGGATGTTACCATCAATCCGAACAAGAGCCAGGCTCTATTCCGAATGAAGAATACCGAACTTGTTTCTCAGCTTATCCAGGGGACATTCCCCCAGTACAACCAGCTTATTCCGCTGAGTCATACCACCCGTGTAACCGTGGACGTTGCCGATTTCCTGAGAGCTACCAGGACGGCATCCATATTTGCCAGGGATGGCAGTGGAATCATCAGACTGGTGGCGGGGTCTGACGGCGACGGCGCGCCTGGCAAACTGACCATATCCGCCCGTTCCGAGGAAATAGGCGACGATGTGGGTGAGATCGACGCCGCCGTGGAAGGCGAGGAGATGAAGATAGCCTTTAACGGGAAATATCTCATCGATGTTTTAAGCGTACTGAGTGAGTCACAGGTACTCCTCGAGACGACCAATTCCTCCAGCCCCGGCGTTATCCGTCCGGTCGGATCCGACAACTATGTCCATGTCGTAATGCCGATGTTTGTTCAGTGGTAACAAGATAAATGTATGGTCTTGAACAGGAAGAGTCATTACTCTTCCTGTGTTGTTTTATACCGATTTCTTCTGGTATGGTAAAATAGAGGAGCGTTTAAGATAGTTCTTATGTTGAGGAAGCGGTAATGGCAGAAACAAAGGTTTTTCATGTAATCAGAAACGGGATTGTATTTGAGCTGCAGTCGGAACCAGAGGGCGGCTATACGATTACCGTCCCTTCATTACCCGGGTGTATTTCCTGCGGGAGTACCTTTGAAGAATCGATCGAGATGATTAAGGACGCGATAGCCGCATGGCTGGAGGTAGCCAGGGAAGAAGGACTTCCTGTTCCCGATCAATTTGAGAAACTGCAACTGGCTTCTATCTAGACGATCTTATGAGTGCAAAACTTCCGGTTCTCAAGCCAAGAGAAGTTATCTCAGCTCTGGGGAAAGCAGGTTTTTCGATAAAGCGACAGACTGGAAGTCATGCCGTTCTTTACAAACCGGATATACCTCGTCCGGTGACTGTTCCTGTACACACAGGAGATATTCCTCTCGGTACATTACGGGCAATCATCCGTCAAACAAATCTCACTATCGACGAGTTTATCAGCCTCCTGTAATCTACTTCTTTTACGCCCTCAGCAAACTGGGTTACGATTCAAGAGAAGAAGTATTCAGGGCATGGGAACTGCTGGAGAAGAAAAAGGATAATCAAGGGCGGTATATCCTCGACTGGACACCATCCCAGGTCCGGAAAATGTTCAACGTCGGAAAACGTAACGAACCAAACAAGTGGATCACGCTTTATGCTTTATTAGCGCTTAAGGCGAGAGAGAATAGGGGATAGAGATGAAGTAGATGCGGGCTTTCATTTTTGATTATTTCTGACCTTTGGATGATACACAGCAATAGATAGCCTTTTTTATTTTTTAACTCCAAGAAAGTAATAAGGCACTAAACCAACAATTATAAATAATGAACCTAATATTCTTAAATCTATTTTGCCCGGAATAATACTCCCACCTATTAACACGAAGGCTCCAAAGGAAGCAATTGCCAAACAAAATATTATTATCACCTTAGAGGCAATAACAGGTGTAAGTTTTTCGGTTATTTGTGCTTCTTTTCGTTCTTCTAATATTGGGACAACGTGAATTTTATAGTGTTCTTTAGCTGTTAGCAATTGAAGGTTTTCGTATCTGTTATCTTGTTTATTTCCGTTTATATGATGAATGATTTCGCCTTTCAATAATTTGCGGCCAAGTCTTTTTTCCATCAACCGTCTATGTACCAAGTAATTGGAATCGGAATATCTGAGATATCCATTCTTATCAGAATAAGTATAATTATTACTCATCTTCGATTCCTTCCACTTAGGTTTATTCCAGTAATGTGGCTGGCGTTTTAAAAAGGATTATCTATAAGGCTCGATAAATCTCTCGCCTATGGCCAACCCGCACAATGGTAACAAGCCTTTCCTTATCATCGATACTGTATACTATCCGGTAATCTCCCTGCCGGACACGCCACAAACCGGCGTTCTTAATCTTCTCAACGCCCTTTGGCCTGGGGGAATCAGCCAGCTTCTCTATCTCGGCGACAACTGCCTCAAAATCATCTTTGGGCAATTTATCTAATCCACGTTGTGCGTTACGCCTTAGCTCTATCTCATACATTGCCCGGATTAACCTTTACGTGATTTCAGATAATCTTCTAATGACTTTGTGCCTTGAATATCAGCCAGAGCTGCCAGTCCTTCACCGGCGTCAATTTCATCTTCCAGCTTTTCAATCATCGCCTCGGTTAGCCATTCCCTCATCGTTTTACCTTTTAAAGCGGCAGCAGCTTTAACCCTGTTGCGTAGTTCCGGGTCTATGTCTAAAAAGTATCTGGTTTTTTTTGCTGTTCCTGGCATTTTATTACCCTCTTTCGCCCTATGAATATAGTAATTATAGGGTGAATATCCGTTAGTGTCAATGCGGTCACCCATTAAGCCTCGAACGCGTATCGGGCGTTTACCCTTTCCCAAACCCGATATTAGCAAATAAGGACACAAACCCCGAAAAGAAGTGCCAGAAATTGCCCTGCTTAGCACCAAACATTGCTTTTAATAGAATAATTTCACCCGGTCAAGGTAGCGTTGAAAAAAAATGGCGGCTGTGGATTTCCATTTGGGGTAAAATACTGACGGACGCTTTATCCGTAAGTTAGTTATAGTACAAGACGAGTATACATCCTATTGTCGTTTGATTGTAGCTGACTTTACCTTTGCCTATTCCAGCTTCCTCAGTGTCGGCAGGAAGAACATTGCTCCGATGGACGCGGCCAGGAGGACCATAGAGAAGCTACCGGGCTCCCAGGGGGTTCCGATCACTTCCGCCAACATCATCACGCCCCGTTTTTTATACGGCAGCGACGCGATTTGTATTGACATATATAGTTCATATAAATATAATTATGTTTACTAAGAAATTGATGGTGTTGCCACTGATAATTACATGCTATGAT
>MGML01000088.1:0-1572 GCA_001796415.1 Chloroflexi bacterium RBG_13_46_14 | reverse complement strand
AGTGAACATGCTGAAGATAGAATGCGAGAGCGAGGATTTACCGAAGAGGATGTTGTATATTGTTTAAATAATTACCATACATCTTATAATGATTCGAAAGGGAAAATTGTCTATCGAGTAATAACCGAATCTGGAAGAAAAATGAGAGTCGTAGCTACATATGAGAATAACCTGTATTTCATCATTACGGTAGCCGACGAGAGTTAAAGTGCAATGTTGAAGCATAAATATGATCCAAAAGCTGATTCAATCTACATAACTCTGAAGTCTGGAATATACAACTATGGGTATGATCTGGACGACGATAGACGTATTGATTATGATGAAAATGATGTGCCAATAGGCATTGAAATATTGTCTGTCAGCCATGGGGTGGACTTAAGAGGATTGCCGTACTCACAAGAACTGATCAAGGTGCTAAAAAGATATGGATACAAAGACATGAAGGTTTGAACGAAAGTAAAGCAAATATAATCCTGCAATTTGGGAATGTAAAATTTCCCGATTATGGGAGTTATGAATTAAAGATAGTCATTGATGGTGGAGAAAAAGGCTCAATAAGTTTGCGAGTCGCAGAACCCCCAAAATCTGCGTGACGTTTGCTGATAATATGCTACTTAGCTTTCTTTATTAACAGGGCTTATTGCTATTTACTTGATATTATTAGTGAAATTCACCGGATAACGAAGAAATTTACCGCTAAGTTGGACATCCCCTTGTGAAAGCATTTCTTCAAACAATACCTATACTTTTTAGCTACCTATACCTTTGCCTATTCCAGCTTCCTCAGTGCCGGCAGGAAGAACATGGCTCCGATGGATGCAACAAAGAGTATCATGGAAAAGCTGCCGAGCGCCCAGGGGGTTCCGACTGCTTCCGCAATCATACCGGCGATAAATGTACCGAAGCTGGTCAGTCCGAACTGCATCAGGTAGATACTCATGACCCGTCCGAGGTAACGGTTGTCCACGTAATACTGGAGAAGGGTATTGCTGAGCGTCATGCGGCCTGTCTGTCCCAGGCCGACCAGTACGATAAACGCCAGCGAGAGAGGCCAGGATTTGGAAAAAGAGAACACAGAGAGGGCTATCCCCAGGAGAATACCGCTGGCAAGCATCATCACGCCCCGTTTTTTGTTCGGAAGCGACGCAAGAACGATGGAGCCTAATATGGAGCCGATGCCCGCTACGCTCAGGAGAACACCCATGCCGCTGGCGCCGACCTTGAGTATATCCTCGGCGAAGATCGGCATCAGCATCCCGTACGGCATGGAGAGAAAGACCACGATGAGCGAGAACATCAGGACAAGGAAGATCGGCTTATCGTGACGTACATACTTCAAACCGGCCTTGATATTATCTATCGCCCTGGTACTTACCGGTGCCATAACGCTTGTCCTGGGTAACAGCACGAAAAATACTATGGAAAGCAGGTAGGTACCGGTCATGGCATAATAGACTGCCGCGAACCCGACAGCGTCGATAAGGAAACCGGTAATCGCCGGGGCTATTATCTGGAGTGAGTTCATGCCCATGGTGTTCAGCGAAATGGCGTTCATCAGTTCATCTTCGC
>MGML01000087.1 GCA_001796415.1 Chloroflexi bacterium RBG_13_46_14 | reverse complement strand
GACACAAATGCACTGACCTACTCTTACAGCACTGATGGAGGGACAACCTGGATAAGCACGGGCTCTACGTTTACAGCGCCTACTTTTACGGACGGTACGACATATCTTCTGGTTAAGGTGACTGACGCGGCGTTGAATGAAACCGTTTCAGGCCCCTTCTCATGGATGACTGACAATACTATTCCTACTTTTATTACCCAGACAGCACCTGAGAGCGGATCAATGATAAACACGAACAATTTCACCTTTGATTTCGCGGCCACTGACACCAATGCCCTGACTTACTCATACAGCCTTGATGGCGGGACAACCTGGATAAGCACTGGTTCCGCATTCACGGTGCCGAGCTTTTCGGACGGTGCGACAACCCTTCTGGTCAAGGCGACTGACGCAGCAGGGAACACGATCCAGTCATCCTCTTATTCTTGGGTGACGGACAATACCGCTCCTGTTCCCCAGGCTGTAGCAGCCTCTACTACTGCGGACACGATAGATTTTGTGCTTTCAAGCACTGATGCCCATCCTGGCACCTATAGCTGGACGCTTGTAGACGCCGCAGGAGGCACTATATATAGTGGTGAAGGGACGTCTGTCAGCATAACACGAGCGGATCTTGCGGATGGTCAATATACCTTAACATGGGTTGCCACGGATGTTGTAGGTAATTTTGCGTCGGGGATCCCTGAAGGGTTTACCATTGACACATATGCCCTTGCAGGTGTTACAGGGGGTATCGGCATAACAGGTGATACGACAGGTACAGTATCTATTGCAGGAGGCGCGACCTGGGGAAACAAGGCCATGTCGAACGATCTCAGCGGGACATATAGTGGTACGCCGACCTCTATCAGCATTGCCTCGGGCGGCACGGCCCTGGGGACCACGGAAGGGGGCCTATGGCTATCAAAGTCTTCAGGCACAGTAAGCGGGACATCCGGGACCGGGACAACGGGTTTTACAATGATCACGCCTACTACTATGCTTGAAGGAACCGGCACATTCACAGGGACTTTTGCGGCTGATAATACATGGACAGGCAGTGAATCAATCCCCGAACTGACATATTCAACACTTACCTTCAGCAGTATTTTTACAGACACGGTAGCGGGAGGCTTATACCGGTTGTTTGACGGAACCCACTATGATAACGACTTTAGACAGACATACAACGATTATTATAATAATTATGAAATAGGCGAATATTACTACGAATATTTTGTGGCCGACGGCTATTTTGATTTTTCTGGCGGCACGCCTGTACCTAACACTAATCCTACGATCCTCTGGGCATTCCAGGAACTGGATCAGTGGGGTGATATGATGGATTACTATTCTAATAATGTATTCCTGCCGTTCGGAAAGACACCTGGCCAAGGCACCTATTTTAATATGGGAATGGATGCAATGTCCGGGCCGTCCCCATGGGCTATAGGAAGCCTGACACCGGAATACTTCATAAACTACATTGATTTGACATCACCCGGATGGCATCGTTCCTGGTATTCGGAAGATCAAGATGCAAATTCACTAGCACAGAGCGGGAGCATTTCTGGTATCATGGCCGGGACAGGCGACCCCTGGTCAGGGGGCAGCATATCCTTCTTAGGGAATTACATGCCATGGGATGGTGATTTCACCAGGCCGTCGCTATTCATTGCGCCGATAGTGTCATCTCCAATAACTGTGGGCGGGACCTACGCCGGGATGACATTTGGTTCTATTAATTCCGCAGTAATTGGAGATCTATACGCCGTATATGCCAAGGAGGATGGGACAGGAGGCGTTGTAATCAGTAATAATATTTCAGGGGCAACCTACCAGGGAGGCAGGTGGGATGCGGAAGGCAGTGTAACCGCGGTTCAGCTTACGAGCGCTACGGGAATCACACCGGATCTACTTCAAACATCGCTGAATAGGGGGCTCTTGGCCGGTTGGATCAGCGGAGGTCTTGGGACCTCAAATCTTGGATGGGGCAACACATTGTCTATTGCAGGCAACAACTGGGGTGTCTTTGAGCTTTTATTCGGCGCTGGCAACTATCTTATAAATCCGCCTCCTGCGACATGGACGGCAACAGGCGGAGGTCTGATCTTTTCCCCCGGCAACTGGGGCTACTATATGACCAATATCTCGGGCACGGCAAACAACGGAATCCTGGATGGTACCCTGAATGGAGAGCTCCTCACCCTTAGACAATATAATACTGATGTGACAGGGACCCTTATCGGCAACTATGATACAGTCGCCCAGACATGGGGAGCAATGGCCGGAGGGTACTTTGGTACTGGGCAGCCTCTATATTTCGGCGGGGAGGTCGATGGTGAGATAGGCCTGGCAACAACGGGGGTCCAAGGCTATGGCAGCGATGAGACAGGGAATTTTAATTATAATTTTGAGGCATGGAATGGCTCCGCGTGGTCTTCATTAGACAATGGAGTAACACTCACAAATAAGGAATATAATCCTGACGGGACATACGAGCAATGGACAGCTGATATCTATTTGGATCAAAAGGACCTGAATAATGATGGGGATTATAATGATTATGACCTGTATGATCCTGATACAGGTGAATACAGGGATGAAACTATAAGGAGGACATCACTGGATGCTACTTATGAAACAGGTACATGGGGCAGTGGGGATAGCGTCGAGCTCCTAACTTATCTTCAATCTATAGCTACAGGATACGCTAATTATAATGTCTATACAACCTCCAATATGGCCCACGCTGGGTGGTTTGAGGGCGTTATGGGAGGGCTTGAACCACTGTGGACCGCCTCGGCTTCAGACCCGGCGAACATGGTTATGATGGGTGAATTTGACTCAGAGGGTCAAGGTGGAAACGTTATGCCCTCGATATTCCTCCTTGAGGTCAACTCGATGAATCCCGAAGACGGATCAGAGACAATATGGAACCAGAAGGACGGAACGACTATCGGCGGCTATTACGGTTATGGGATAGGCACCGTACTCCCAGGCAGTATTTTGCTGGATGGGGACATCCTGGCCCTTTATGCGAACTCTGTAACAAACCCAGGTGTCGGATATCTCTATGGAAACTTTAGTGGAAATGCATATCAAGGCACTGATATTTGGAAGGCCACAGGCTCCGTCTATCCGGGGGAGGTCAAGACAACATTAACAGGTAGTACAATCGATGATCTTAATATGGCGGAGAGCTATGGCTGGAGCAAACTGTCCGGCCAACTGGGCAGCGGAACAATAACTAGTTTTGGGGAGGATTATTATTCACCCCAATCACCCCAATCAGGTTCTTTTAGGACTGCCTCTTTAATAAATGAGGCCACCTCTATTGCATTGCCATGGGGTATCTTTGGGGGAGAACTCTATGGTGATTATACGAATCCGGATAGCGCCACCACATGGAGCTCAAAGATTGGCGGCATGGCCGGTTTCGGGGCATATTTCTACGAAACCGGCGGCTGGAGTAATGACCAGGGCTACTTTATTGCTACCACAAGCAGCAATTGGGGCAGTAATGCGCTGGATGCGGTAATCACGAGCGGCACGTTCCTAACACAAACCAAGAAGGGCACTCTGAATAATGGGATTGTAAAGGGAACAAGTATCCCTGATGCAACTACAACAACGAAAGGCACATGGCAGGCAGGAGTCCTTGGGGAATGGAACGGAACCGACCTGCTCTATGGAAGCAATGAGTACTATTCCGACATTACCCGTGCAGTGCTTGAGTACTATGGGAAATATCAGAATACAGCCGGCGATTATTATGAATACTGGTACGATTCAGATAACAGCTATGGTGAAATAATATATGTTCCGTTCGATAAAAACCAGGTCAAGACTGTAACCTCTTATTACTCCCAGTATGGATACAGTTACAGGTACATAGATTATTATATTTGGAATGGCAGCTATTGGCAATACAGCTACTACGAATATAGTGATTGGGATCCTGTTAATCTTGCAACACTATTCACAACTCTTCCAACAGGTTATACTTGGGTCTTGGGCGATCCAAGTGTCAGCCCTATTTCCGAAATTGTCGAAAACTATACTGGTAGTTTACGTGGCCGCGTGGGCGGGACGACCTCTTTATGGGGAGGAACTGGAATCGACATCCCTATAACGGCCATGGGCGAATTTCAGAGTTATGGTATCAGCAGTATCTGGTATTCATCATATGATCCCATCTACAGCTACAACTACAAAAATAATAAAAAGACGACATATGACGGTGGGGCATATTATGGATATATGGGTGGTATTAAAAACAACAATAACATGGAAGGGATTATGTATGCCCTCTATATAGCGCCTGATAAAAGCGCTGGCTATTTAAAGGCAGAGCTAACAGGATATGCCTATCCGGGAATAGGGATGTTCGAGATGAACGGTACGATCGACCGCACAGAGATTGTGCCTGCCAGCCCAGGGATAGAGATCCTCCCTGAAGCGCTTTATTCCAGTGTTTCGAGCGGATATGCCTACCCGCAATTATCGGGGAACTTTAACGGCACAGGGAGTATCTCATCCGATATATACTACGATTTCGATTTATATAGCATAACCGGCAAGCCATGGGGCATATACGGTACCAGTTTTTACGGGAACTTTGAAAACCCCGGACTTGCAACCGTTTGGAATTCCCGTTTGGGAGGTTATGCCTATTTCCCAGATGGTTGGTATGGATATATCCTTGCGGATACAGCCAGCACATGGCAAAACAATGTCCTTAAGGCAACATTGGACGGCAGGTTCCTGACGGAGACCCTTATGGGTACAATCTCAGGAGACGTACTCGGGACATACACAGGAACCACAAGCGGGCAGTATGAGGCCATAAGCCTCGGCGTGTGGGATGGCGATCCACTGACCTTTGCAAGTGATTATTTCTACTCTGAAATATCCCATGAAACCAAGCATTACGACGGGGCTTACTCTATTACTAACCATCCGGATTATATTGGTGACGTTTTTACCTATAATTACTGGTATTATAAAGATAACAGTGAGGGTCATGTCTACTATTATGATCCTTCTAAGGGAGGGGTTGTGAAGGACGACTGGTATTACTCTGATGGGTTTAAATACACTTACAATTCATCGACAAAGACCTACGAATACGGAGAATGGACTCCTGGCAGTATCGATTTTTCATCTTTTGAAAATGTGCCGGCGCCGCCGACTGGATATTCATGGGAAACACTCAATGGTCCTGACGACTATTATTTAACAACAAGTTATACAGCTAGTTTATACGAAGGTCTTATGGGAGGGACTACTTCCCTGTGGACCGGAAGTAATATACCCTTTACCCTGATGGGCGAATATTTTGATTATGGCTATGGCGAGGTCAGTATCTGGGGTGATGAAATATACAGCCACAACTTCAAAGACTACACTTATACGACCTATGATGGAGGCGTCTATTATGGGTATATCGGAGGTATTGCCCAGAAAGGCGCATCATCGGTCAGCCTGGAAGGCGGTCTGATAGCCATGTATATAGACCCGAACCAAAATGCCGGTTATCTCATCGGCAATATGACGGGGACTGGTTATCCTGATGTAGAGATGTTTGAGATGGACGGCACGCTTGACCGCGTTTTCATGGCGACAACAGGAACGTCACCTATAGGATTCGATTACAGCGGTATTCATTATGATTATTTTTATCTTTACGGATCAGGTAAATTCAGCGGCGGAGGGAGTATTACTTTAGATGATTATAATTCCTATGGCAATACAAGCTCTCTACGGGATGTGAGTTTCCCGGATTACGAGTACTGGGGAATATTGAATTACAGGGCCTATGGGGAGTATACCGATACTATTTCCGACAACTGGTCCATGTTACTGACTGATTATTCTGCCGACTATCAATGGGTGGGTATAGATGGAACCCTATGGACTAATAACAAGATCGTCGGCGACACCTCCGGGGCCTGGGTCAATATCGATACATATTATAACGTTGCCACTACCGGTGTAATCGGCGGGGAGACTATCGGCACATTCGATCCCAATCAACATACATGGGAGACTCTGACAGGCGGGGCCTGGATAGAGACCAACACGTTCCTGGCGATGGTGGCATCCGGTAAGACAGCAGACCTGGAGGCCCTTAATATCCCGTATATCGAGGCAGGGAGGACGAATCTTGGGAGCACCTCTACCACGGGATACCTCACATCAGTATCTATGAA
>MGML01000086.1:4027-4153 GCA_001796415.1 Chloroflexi bacterium RBG_13_46_14 | reverse complement strand
AAAAGCGATGACAGCTGAAGAACAGAAAGAAACACCGGATGGAGACGAAGCAATGGAAATGAGTGTGGAGGTAGAAGATAAAGAAGAATCGATCGATGAATATGAGGAAGAAAAGGAAACTGATGA
>MGML01000086.1:2931-4021 GCA_001796415.1 Chloroflexi bacterium RBG_13_46_14 | reverse complement strand
GATAAACACTTATATTGAAATTGATGAAGAACCTAACGAGTCCGAATCAGGAGAGGATGATTAATGCTTGAAGTAAATGATTTTGATGCAGTACGTATCTCCCTTGCTTCACCGGAACAGATAAGAAGCTGGTCTTATGGCGAAGTTACCAAACCGGAGACAATCAACTACCGTACACTCAAACCGGAAAGGGACGGACTCTTTTGTGAAAGGATCTTCGGACCGACTAAAGACTATGAGTGCTTCTGCGGAAAATACAAGAGGATACGTTACAAGGGCGTTATCTGCGATAAGTGCGGAGTAGAGGTAGCCCAGTCGAAGGTAAGGCGTGAACGTATGGGGCATATCGAATTAGCCTGTCCGGTAAGTCATGTCTGGTTTGCTAAAGGTATTCCAAGTCGGATGGGGCTTCTTCTTGATATGTCTCCTCGTAATCTTGAGAGGGTACTCTATTTTTCTCATTATATCGTTACCTCCGTGAATGATAAAGAACGCGAACTGGCATTAGAGCAGGCGGCAGATAATACCCAGGAGGACATTACAGCCCGTCAGGAAGCTCTGGAGACAGTAATTGTCAACATGAACGAAGCAACCGTTGAGGAAGTCAACGATATGCGGAGTAAATGGGAAGAAGAAAAAAAGCTAGTGATAGAGCAGAATAACGCTGAACTGGAACAACTGCGTGATCTGCATGTCAAGATGCTTCTTACTGAGACACAGTACCAGGATCTTTCTCAGAAATATCCCCAGGTATTTACTGCCGGTATGGGAGCCGAAGCCATCTTGCAGATTATCAGAAACATCAATCTTATTGAATTAAAAAACGATCTTCTCCAGGAGACGCGGTCGAACTCGGGTCAGCGACGGAAAAAAGCGAGTAAACAGTTACAGGTCGTTGAAGCTATACGCCGCAGCGGCTCGAAACCGGAATGGATGATTGCTATCGTTCTTCCGGTATTACCTCCTGACCTGAGACCGATGGTGCAGCTCGATGGCGGGAAATTTGCTATCAGTGGTACCAATGACCTGTACCGAAGGGTGATCAACCGAAATAA
Organism: Chloroflexi bacterium RBG_13_46_14; assembly: GCA_001796415.1. Next base: position 2,966 of record MGML01000086.1, on the reverse strand, counting down.
CCGCCTTCGTCACCTGATGGAAACAGGGGCTCCGG
>MGML01000086.1:0-2916 GCA_001796415.1 Chloroflexi bacterium RBG_13_46_14 | reverse complement strand
ATGAGAAGAGAATGCTCCAGGAAGCCGTTGATTCGCTTATCGATAACGGTAAGAAGGGGCAGGCATATGCAACCAGCGGGAATCACAAATTGAAATCGCTTTCGGATATGCTCAGAGGAAAACAGGGACGTTTCCGACAGAATCTGTTGGGTAAACGTGTAGATTACAGCGGACGTTCGGTTATTGTTGTTGGTCCGACGTTAAAAATAAACCAGTGCGGTATTCCCCGAAGAATCGCACTGGAATTGTTCAAACCTTTCGTAATGCACCAACTGCTGGAACGCGGTCTGGCTCATAATATCAAAAGCGCCCGAAGGCTGGTCGAGAGAGCGAAACCGGAAATGTACGATATTTTGGAAGAAGTCGTAAAAGAACGTCCGGTATTGCTAAATCGCGCTCCTACGCTACACAGGTTAAGTATCCAGGCATTCGAGCCTGTATTGATTGATGGAAGTGCGATACAGCTTCATCCTATGGTCTGTACCGCTTTCAATGCGGATTTTGATGGCGACCAGATGGCTGTTCACATCCCGTTGTCAAAAGCAGCCGTAAGAGAAGCCCGTGAAACCATGTTGAGCATACATAATATGCTGTTACCGAGTTCAGGTGAACCAATCGTTACTCCCACCCTTGATATAGTTCTCGGGGTTTACTATCTAACATCTATTCGCCCGGGCATGAAAGGCGAAGGAATGATTTTTGGCAGTTTCGAGGAAGCAAAACTTGCGTATGAACTCGGTGTGGTTGATTTCAGGGCTGAAATCAACGTGAGAGATACGAAAAATGATGGCAGCATGATAAAAACCAGTGTCGGTAGAATCATTTTCAATGAAGTGCTGCCTGAACAGATGGGCTTTTACAATGAAATGATAGATAAAACCGGTTTGAAGAATATAGTCATGGGTTGTTCAAAGATATTGAGTGACGAGGAAATGGCAGTCGTACTGGATAATCTGAAAAAACTGGGATTCGATTTTGCGACGAAATCAGGTACTACCGTGGCTATGAATGATATCCAGGTGCCTAGTTCCAAACCTGGGTTGATAGCGGAGGCTGAAGAAAAGACCGCATTACTCGAGAGTCAGTATAGCAGCGGTATAATCACCGAGGACGAAAGATACAGTGGCGTCGTCCAGGCATGGACCGAGACTACAAATAAAATAGGGGATGCTATATCGGACAGCCTTGATCATTACGGCGGAATCTATATGATGGCAAATTCCGGGGCGAAAGGTAACATGTCCCAGATAAGACAGATGGCAGGTCTCAGAGGACTGATGACCAATCCTTCAGGAAGGATTATCGACTTTCCTATCAAATCCAGCTTCCGTGAAGGACTCAGCGTGCTTGAATATTTCATATCTACGCATGGCGCCCGGAAAGGTCTTACTGACACAGCTTTAAGGACGTCTGAAAGTGGACATCTTACACGTCGTCTTATCGATGCATCCCATGACGTTATAGTTCTCGAAGAAGACTGTGGCACCATCGACGGAATATGGATATCCGAGCCGGAGGACAGGAAGCTGTTGCCTTCCTTTGCCGAACGTATGATAGGCCGTCTGGCAGCAAGTCCGGTTGTGCATCCTGAGACAGGCGAGATAATTGTCGAACGAAATGAAGAAATCGATGAAGCGAAGATACAGGAAATAAAAGCAGCAGGAGTTGAAAAAGTCCATGGAAGGTCGCCACTTACCTGTCAATCAAGACGTGGTGTGTGCCAGGCGTGCTACGGGCGGGATCTGTCCCGTGGCAAGATAGTCAATATGAATACGGCAGTTGGCATTATTGCCGCTCAGAGTATCGGTGAACCGGGTACTCAGTTAACCTTGCAGACATTCCATACCGGGGGTGTTGTCGGGCTCGATATTACCAGTGGTCTTCCCAGGGTAGAAGAACTTTTTGAAGCGAGAACGCCTAAAGTACCAGCGATTCTTGCTGACATATCCGGAGTAGCTGAAGTGATAACCGGCGATGACGGAGATAAAATCGAGATTACAAGCACAGAAGTTTTCCGTGACGAATATCCACTGCCCAAAGGCTGGAAAGTGGTGGTTAAGAAAGGACAATACGTAGATATAGGCACTGTCTTGGCTCAACCTGAAGGTTTAAAGAAGACGGGTGAAAAGGGTAAGTCCAAGGATGTCGCAGTAGCCGCTGGAGAACAGGCAGTTATAGCCGGAGTCACCGGTCAGGTAGAGTTAGATGAAGGTCAAATTACCATTGTCTACGAAGAACAGGATAAGAGAGAATATATGATACCGGCTACTATTCCGGTTCGAATAAAGACAGGTGATATGGTGAGGGCGGGACAACAGCTTACCGACGGCTCGGTAAATCCACAGGAAATGCTGCATATTCTTGGGAGAGATGCCGTACAGCAGTATCTCGTTGACGAGGTTCAGAGAGTATACCGTTCACAGGGCGTTAACATCAGTGACAAGCATATTGAAATCATCGCCCACCAGATGCTGAACAAGGTAAGGGTGGATTCTGCCGGAGATACGGAACTGATTCCAGGTGAACTGATAGACAGATTCCAGTACGAGGATATCAATTCGGAAGTGCTGGCCGAGGGTGGTGAACCAACCACGGCTCATACTGTTCTGCTGGGTATTACCAGAGCTTCGTTGAGTACCAATAGCTGGCTGGCTGCAGCTTCGTTCCAGGAAACCACAAGAGTATTAACCGAAGCTGCCCTAAGAGGTGCCACTGATAAGCTGGTTGGATTAAAGGAAAATGTCATTATCGGCAGACTTATCCCTGCCCGTTCACCTGTTTCGGAAGAAATGCTCAGGTTAATGATTAGTGGCAAATCCGACTGGGGGGAAGAACAGGAAGAAAGTATACTGGCTATCAGGGCAGACGAAGCCAATGAGGCTGAACTGGCCATATAATAATTTTACGACAAACCCC
>MGML01000085.1:4456-9721 GCA_001796415.1 Chloroflexi bacterium RBG_13_46_14 | reverse complement strand
TGGCTGATTGGGCAATGGGAAAGAGTCTAGCAACAGAAGCAAAGGTAGAAGGCTTGAATCATGTAGGATTCGGTGTTTCAGATGTTGAAAGGTCGCGACAATTCTACCGGGAACTCGGTTTCACTGATACAGTATTTGATACCTCCGGAAGAATGTCTGTAATAATGCTGGCAAATTACCATGGAGCCTGGATTGAAGCTATTCAATTTGGCACGCCTGATAAGCCTGAACCTTTCAACAAAGGTTGGGGACACCTCGGTCCTATGGAATTTGCTATTGAGGTTACTAATTTAGAAAAGGCATATGAGGAATTACAGGAAAAGAGTATTAAATTCTTGTGTTCTCCGCAGACGGTAGAAGTCCCGTCTGGAGTCTGGAAATATGCCTATGTAGCCGAGCCGGACAATTTATATGTTTCGCTGGTTGAAGCAAGGTTTTAGTATTAGCAACAAGGTGTTTATAAAGCATAAAACCATAAAATTCCTATAAAAAAGGGCAGTAAATAATCACAATAAAATGACATTTGGGTAACAGGAAGCGTCCCCTCCTGCGGATAATAAAAATGTAAGAATGTTGTGATGTTTCCGATGCTTTTTTATACGGAGTCCGGTGACAGGATTTTGAAAATAGTCATCGGGTAGCGGATATATTGCGGGCTTCCATCTGGCCGGTTGATATGTCAGCAGGAGCCGAGTGCCTTTTTCAAGAAAACCTTGGCTACATTTACAGGTATGGCAAGCCCGGTATTATGCCCGGTCATTGCCGTGTTTATCCCTATCATCCTTCCTTCGGAGTCTATGAGCGGGCCGCCGGAATTGCCAGGTCGGAGCGGAAGGTTGACCGCCAGCAGGTTTTCCGTAAACAGCACCCTCAAACGATTTTCTTCAGTTCCCATATATATTCCGGCCGTAGCAACGCCCTTTAAGCCTCGGGGATGCCCCAGGGCCAGGACGAACTGCCCCGGCTCCAGGCTCGCAGATTCTCCCAGTTCGATAGCGTCAAGACCTTCGATGTCGACAACCAGGGCAGCAAGATCCTGTTTTTCATCACGTGCAAGCAATCTGGCTGTCAATATCCTTCCGTCCGGGAGTGTCACCTCGCACCGCTTACTTCTTACCACGTGAGAGTTAGTAACAACCAGGCCATCCGGATGCCATACCGTACCGCCTCCGCACGAACCATGGCCATCGCCTATTATGACCAGGCTCAAACGAGCTTGCTTTACAAGACTGGCAATCTCTTCATTCACTTGATGTATGGCTGAAAACACAGTATTTCTCCCGAAAGCTAGGGATGTTCACCGACCGTGGCGGTGAGTTCTTTAAGTTGTCCTGCTCTGACTATCTTAACAACGACGTCGATTCCGATCAGGTCTTTCGCCAGGGTATACAGCAGGTCGTCCCATCTTCTGATAACAGAATCGCCGATAGCGACGATGGTATCACCCAGGACAAGACCGGCCTTGTCAGCTGGGCTGCCTGATTCGACCGAAATCACCAGCAGGCCGGTTTCCTGGCTGAGCTGCTTCGCGATTTCCGAGGGCAGCCTGGCAGGCTGCAGTCCCACGCCGAGGTAGCCTCGCAAAATACGTCCTCTGGCCAGTAATTCACCCACCACCTGTTTCACGGTGGAAGCCGGGATGGTAATCAACGAACCTCTCAACAGCCCGGACGTGTTCAGACCTGTTATTGTCCCTGCGGCATCGACCAGTGGACCGCCGGAAAATCCCGGATACGCCGGAACATCTGCCTGGATATACCGGTCTACCTTGCCGCCCGCACGCGTCCGCCATTCTTCCCCCAATGCGCTGATGATACCCAGGGAGGCACGGATGTTTCTTCCCGGTCTGCCCAGAGCAAGCGCCAGGTGGCCTGCCTGGAGGGTATCGACTCCAGTCCATTCCGGCGCGTTGTCCGGTTTTCCAGAAACACGCAGCAGTGCCAGATCAGTGGTAGGGTCGCGCCCTACCAGTGCGGCATCTGCCGAGTCATCGCCCGGGAAGCCGACTCTTATGTTCTCCTCATTTTCCACAACGTGACTGGCAGTGACTACCAGACCGTCTGCAGACCAGACCGTACCGCTGGCAGCCAGACGCCGGCGCCCTTCTACCCTTACCACTACTTTACCTACAGATTCTACAACTGCGGCCAGGTCTGATGACAAATCCGTTAACACAGACATTTCAGCACCTCCATCGTATCTTGGATATTTTCAGGATAACTTACAAAATTTCAGCCGGCATCAGTAAATTAGCCAGGAGGGTACCTGGAAGAACGGGCAGGCTATAACCTTACCAAACCCAGGCGGGTGCCAATGGTCACCGCCTCAGCACGGCTGTGGGCGCTCAGCTTTCCCAGGATTGAGTTGACGTGGAACTTTGCAGTATGCTCGCTGATGGACAGCCGCAGAGCGATTGCCTTGTTGGTCATTCCTTGAGCCACCAGTTGCAGCACTTCTATCTCTCTGGGCGTCAGGGGCTCTGCTATGTATTCCTGTGAAGGCTCTCTTACCCTCAGCAATAAATCTCTGAAGCGGGCGTCAATTGCCACCAATCCCTCCGCCGATGCCTTGATAGCAGCAAGCAGGATATGCCCCTCCGTATCTCTTGGTAAAAGTCCGTAGACGCCATGGTAGGAGACAGCCAGAGCAGTATCAGCATCAGGCGCTAGGACCACAATGGGAACGCCGGACTCCGTGGCTGCTGCCAGCCATTCCAGAGACCCGGATGTATCGAATCCCAGGTCCCACACAATAATATCAGGACGATAAAGGTCTATATTTTCTGTCAGATCTGTACTGGTAGACGTCTGTCCGGCAACGATAATACCCGGAAACTCCGAAATAAGTGATGATAAGCCCGCCCTGGCCAGATTGTCTTCCGCTACTACCAGTATTCGGAGGTCGTCCCGTGAGTCCGGGTAGTCTCTTTTATTCTCCACAACCACACTTCCAATAGAACTAGAGCGACGAGGAATCCTATTCTTACAATACCAAATCCGGATGAGAAGTCCAAACAAGATTGTGATACCGGGGAGCAGGAGAGGTCAAGTGACGCATATCCGTGTGAAAGTACGGGCTGGACTAAATTCACCGATAGAAACCAGCCAGTTTAAGTTTGATCTTGGGTTGAGTGATGATGATAACAGAAGATGCAAGTGACATGTTTGCCGAATTCAACCTCATCCTTAAAGTTGATTGGTTCTTATCTCAGCAGTCTTCCACAATCCGTCATATTGTGACCCTTTTTCCCGAAACAAAAGGAAATCAAGTAATTCCTACGTCCATGTGGGTATCCAGATGGTTGCTATGTGGTAGTTGAACTTATTTCTTGAGGATTTGGGGATCTATTTTGATCCCACATATTTTGGAACCCTATAACCTGCTAAGTAGTATCCCGGGGGTAATCGGTTATTAAGATACATAGGACACAATTGTTCAAACTCGTTTCCATTCACAATTTTAGTTAAATCATAGCATATGGCTGAAATTGAGTGAAATATGGGTTATTTTTCTACATGGTTTTTAAACGTTCCATTTACAAGAATAGGCTGGTCTAAATCACTATACGCCTATTTCTATTAAGAGTGATTCAATAGCCTTTGGTCGGTGATTAAAATCCATTCGTTGGAAGTGTTGTTATGTGTTGTTCACTTCCCAATCTCTTCATTAGGTAGGAGTGATTCTAAACCGTTTCACCATGAACTTTTTTTGCATGATTATAAATACGCTATTTAACAATGGCGCCATTTCCAGACTTTATGATTTCCTGGGAATACGCCTTATTTCGAACCGGTTAAGTACATTGGGGTCAGGGCATGATACGGTCATAACATCAGGATTTTCCTGCCAAGGGAACTGACCACCGTATTGAAGCACCAAAGCAGAGCTAATGATGTTGCGATACGCAGAGGGACAAAGGTTCTCCGGAGTATGATAGCCAAGTTTCCATTCATCACCGACATGGTGTCCGGCGCCACAATTACCCGTATTACCTTTCCCCACCAGTTTCAAAGCGATGTCATATAGTTCAGCTTTCTCTTTCTTTTCTGGAGTACGTCTTATCTCAAAGCGATTGACCACGTCCGCATCAGGACATGCCTGCTCTATTACATTCGGATCTTCCTGCCAAGGGAAATTCCCACCGTACTTTAACACCAGAGCAAAAGGGTAAAGAGCATTATATGCCGCAAAACACATATTACTCGGTGTTTTGCTTTCCCATACCCATTCTTCCCCCACCTGGTGCCCTACATTGCAGGGCTTCTGGTTACTGATCAACCTAAAGGTTATCTTATAATTCTCTACCATACTCATTAGTTATTCTCCTTCACTACTTATTCTCTTGTATCGTACACCGATGCTGCATCCAACTCATTCACACCTATACGAGATGAGTGTGTATAGTCTATCGTTACCTTTTTGACATGTCAAGGTTCTTGTGTCAAAGATGAGAGGAAAGGAGAAGTCAAGGTAAAGCTCTAAACTGGAATGGTATGAAATGGCGGCATGGCGCAATAGACATCGCGATTTTCGTTTGAATGATTTAGCACCAATAGCCCTCTTGATGTCCTTTCCATATCGAATATATCCACCTGTATTACCTGGAAAAGTCAGTAGTGACCTTAAAAACTTGAGAGATTTGCACTACAATTATTATGTTCATGTACTCATCCCGAAGAATACCCCAAGGTAACAATCAGGCATTAGGAGAGTGCCGAAAAAGTATATTTTTACTTAAATTTTCACCTTCCTACAGGTTAATTAGGAGTAATTTGGGATCAAGTATTTCCCAACATTAGCTTTTTCCAAAGAATATCGGTACTTTTTCAACAGTCTCATTAGGTGATATCGGCAGAATTCTATAAAGTGTTCATTAAAAATGTCCGCTTACTTCCACACCTGTCGGTCAGGTGTGGAAGTACATCCGTAAAAAGGAGGAATTTCCACTAAGTCCGGGGAGTATCAGACAACTTGTCAATTCCATCAATGGAATTCTTTTTCAGTTCGTTCAGGGATCATGTCATCGATTTCATGTCAGTCTTACCTATTTTCAACATGACCTGACTGGCAATCTCATTCGCGATCGGTTCAACTTGAACAAGTTTCTCTCGACCTTTTTCTGTAAGTGTAATAATCACCGATCTTTTATCCGTAGCACTTGGTATAACGTCGACTAAACCATCCCGTTTCATCCTTTATATTAGGGTGGTAATATCATGCCGTACCTTGAGGGTCTTGCAGGATATTTCTGAAGGAATCACTGGT
>MGML01000085.1:0-4403 GCA_001796415.1 Chloroflexi bacterium RBG_13_46_14 | reverse complement strand
CTTTCGGTACTTTACCGTCAATTGTATATGATAGTATGGCTCACTTACGTTGTAATACCAATATCATATATCTCCATCCGTTCTCTTTGGAATGCAGCCATTATACTACACCACCTCTTTGGCAAGAACTCCCTGCGCTCTTGGCGCAGGGAGTTCTTGCCTTTCCTCTAAAGACTAATAAAGTGGACCCCAAGTTATTATTATCATTCCTCTGTACAAATAGTTGGTATCTCGCACTCCATTTTCAGTGCGGTGCGTCCAGTGTAATTCCATCAGGTTTAACCTCACCGGTAATGAGTGGTAATAATCTGTCATAGGGGGTAGCAGAAAAGGTTAATGTTAAATCTGTCATAATTTACAACTCCTCTATTTGATCACGTTTGGAGTTATTTCATATACTCCTGCCGGTTTATTGAATATAATTTCTTAATGGACAAAGATGTTTTACTAACCAGAAAATTTAACAAAAGAATTAACTAGGTGAAATAGGATTTAGTTGCTACTATAGCGTTATATCTACCTGAAACAAAGCTTTGTTTTGTTTAAACAATCCAATCCTGGAATATCCATGATTATCTTCATTAGATCAAGAACTTCGATAGTACATCTATGTCCGGTAGATTAACCTACCGGATTAATTTTGTCCTCTTTTTTCGAGTTACTGTTCCCCTTAGACTGTTCGATTAGTTCTATTGTCTAAGCCATAATCTCGTTTATGAGTACATCAAACTGTAAAAACGTACTCAGATCATCGTTGCGAGATATATAACTGTTCAAATATTCTATGCGCCTGAAGTATTCGATGCATATATGGTGTAAAAGCCACTTCACTCTCTTTATACATTAAAGTGAACCTTATCTTTATTACAGGCGATCGATGATATTATAATAAGGTCCACTTCAATAATATTAAATATTAGTATATTTATTTTCCGGATAGATTATCGCCACTTATCAACAGACACGCTGCTTCCATAACGGTAATCCGCCGTCTTCCATAACGGGCTTGATTCACCTCCCACGACTATGATATTTACATTGTCCGGATTATGATAATGATTGATCAGTGCGTTATCGGGCAGTTTCTTCCAGGAAGCATACGGCTCTACTCCTTTAGCGGCCTCGGAAGCTACCAGCATATCAATATAATCCGTCTTCCAGTATCGTTCGGCAGGTATCATTGCATTTTCCGATATCCAACGGGAATAGTCCTGCTTGGTCGTGAACCCTTCGTTATTTTTTAAGGTTCTTGCCACCAGTGGGTCCATCATTATTGTAGCCGCCGAATTAAGTGCGGGGATTACGCTCAGCTGCAAACAAATTTCTTCTCCGATAGTCCTGTGAGCGGCACAGTGCAGACTGCTCAGGACATTCCACCCTGTGAAGAAACTCACTACACTCTCATCAGCTTTGAACCCCTTCTGGACATGTAAAGGTTCCCAGACACTCTTCTCTTCATTTTCGGCAATACACATATTATTGTAGGTATAATTATTACCCTGAGAACTCCATAAAACTTTTCGAACCTTGGCATATCCCCAGGAAATACTTAATAATGTCCAGGCCCTGCCAATCACCGCATTTGCCATGCTTACCGGGCTGAAAGCTCCGACGCCGGAATTCATGCCAATCTCATTCCGTATAGGCCCGTTCACCATGAGCATTGATGCATGAGCTGTTGTTGATGGGGAAAGAGAAGAGTGACCGGAAGCTGCGATTGCCAGAATTACCGGGAAATACTCCGGTCTGGCCCCAGCCATTACTGCAACAACAGCAATGTTTTCTACAGTACACTGAAAGCGTTCCCCGGTATCCATATTAAATGCTTGACAAACCACTTCATCGGGAGCATGGCTCGTTCCTGCCAGCATCTTCTTCACCCGTTCTTCGGTAGGAAGAATAACAGGCAGCCCATCCGTCCATCCTTTTTCGTAGAAAAGACGCTGTAGATTATCTTCGGTATCCGGCCCAAGAAGCACCTGGGGGGCTGCAGCCTTCTCAACTTCAACAGGTTTGGACCCGACTTCCCCTGTCCTGCTGCTTACCGGTTTTGTCAAGGTGTCAATTATTTCTCCGATGACGGATTTCCCCGTATCAGGATCATTACCGTTAATATATCCATCGAGTACGTCATCCGCCATTCCTATAACCGGGAGCGGCGTGTATATAAAAGGCAGGGGGGCAGCTCTCGTGTCACTCTTGGCAACGCTCTCCATGGTATAGCTCGATATTGGTGCGACCGGGATTTTATAGTTCAATTCCAGACTTGTTGTTCCGCCAGCGACCGCGGCGATACAGCCCGGTCAGCCGGCTACCCCGAGTATCACGGCATAGCCTTTTTCTTTAACCTCATCCCAGAGCTCATGATTATCATCGGCAAAGACACGCCCCGGTTTCCGCTTTATGACCGTGGTGACAGAAGGCATGTTTTCGCTGAACCATTTCTGTAATCTCATCATGAAATTATAGCCGCCACCGAACCCGATATCCACAAGGTATACGGTCTTATTTTCCAGTGTTTCTAATCTCTTAGAAAAAGTGAATGTAGATGGTTCAGCCCTGGGTATACCCGGCGGGGGACCACCTATCGCCGGTCTAACACTGTCTGACTCCATCACTTTTCTTCCGGCTTCAAGACTAAATACAGAATATTTAACATCAGTTGTCATTGTCTTCCCTCCATTTAATTTTCTTGAATCACTTATCCGTTATGTGCCACTCTTGCCGTGTTTAATCCTTCACAATGTTCATGTATTCAGATCCTCCGTAATTAGAATGCCTATTTATTGTTGTTCAACCTTATTTCTCAAGGTTTACCATGAACATCATTATGCAGTCTTTATGTTATCCCAGCTTCTGTAAATACCGCTGGGCTGCCACACCGGCAGCGGCACCGTCACCGACTGCAGCCGAGACTTGCCGTGGTGAGTTGCTTCTGATATCACCGACCGCAAAAACTCCCGGCACCTCAGATTCCATCCATTCATTGACAAGTATTTGCTTGCCGTTATCCAGGGGTATTATTCCTTCCAAATAGGTGGTATTGGGATCCAACCCTACATGAACAAGAACACCATCTACCGGTATGGTTTCTGTCTGTCCGGTCTCTTCATTGACCACCTCAATTCCGGTCACACAGTCTTCACCGGCTATCTTTTGCACCTTCATCCCGGTATGAATCTCAATGTTCACAGTTTGATTCAGCCTGTCTTGTAGTATCGCGGTGGCGTTCAGTTTCGGCATAACCTCAAGAACTATAACCTTTGACGCTATTTTTGAAAGGTAGAGAGCCTCTGTGATTCCGGAATCACCTCCTCCACACACAGCGACCACCTGTTCATAGAACTGCCCGCCATCACAGAAAGCGCATCCGAATACTCCCAAGTCTCTCAGTTCTTTCTCACCAGGTACGCCCAGTTTCTTGGGGACTGAACCTCCGGCAAAGATTATCACCGAAGTAGTATAGGTCGTTCCATCTGAACAGGTGACCCACTTTTCATTTGAAGAAACCTGCACCGATTCTACGGCGCCACGTTTCATCTGAACCCCATATTTTCTAGCCTGATTCAGCATCTCCGAACCCAATTGTGCTCCTATGACCCCTTCAGAAAACCCGGGGTAGTTCTCGATCATTTCTATGTTCATGATGTAGCCCCCGATTGTTTCCTTTTCCAGAAGCAGAGTTCTCCAGTTCCCGCGTCCAAGGTATATCCCGGCCGTCAGTCCGGCCGGTCCTCCTCCGATTACGACAGCATCCCATTCAGGCATATATTAGTTCCTTCCTTGCTTTTTTGATATATGAGATGATCCCCATCTGGATGTTGTCTTTGGTATAATCCTTAAGATGGGGACTACCTCAAACATTTCTTCCTGACTGTCATCTCCTAACCATCGGTATTCCGAAAATTATGTTTTGGCCGCTCATATGGTCGGAACCATGTGAAACAAGGAATAGAACCGCTTCGGCTAACTCTTCTGGCATGGCCAAAGAGCTCATGTCAATCTGAATCTCACGTCCTTCCTTTCGCGCTCTCTCACCTGCTGCTTGTCTACCTTCACTCCAGGTGGCACTCGGCGTTACACAGTTTACCTGTATACCGTGAGGACCCACCTCTCTTGCCAGAGCTTTGGCAAAGCCGATAACACCCGCCTTGGCAGCTGTGTAGTCGGAGTTGTTTGGCAGACCATCAATCGCAGCAATGGAAGAGAACAGGACGATTTTACCGGTTTTCCTTTCTATCATGTGGTTGATCACCGCCCGGACGACATGACGGGGACCGTTCAGGTTCATGTCCATCATCCAGTCCCAGAGTTCCTTCGACTGCTCAGCGACCGGAGCACCTCTCATGGGAAAGTCACCTGTCAGTTTCGTTGGCAGTAACGTCCCAACTATCCCACCGGCC
>MGML01000084.1:3055-5412 GCA_001796415.1 Chloroflexi bacterium RBG_13_46_14 | reverse complement strand
ACTTCATTAAAAGCTATCAAGGTTCTTTAGTAATCGTACTTTCACACCACCTTGTTCTTGCTGGGTCTGATATTTCTATATTCATAATAGTCCGGCTGAATGGTCGGTATTACTTGAACGTAACTGAAGTTCAAAAATCCGTCAATATGATACGGCGAACGCATTACGATAGCGGGATACTTACCTGCACCGCCCGGGCGATAGATATCTCCTCTCAACAATATCCCATCCCGCATTTGAATCGAGACATTCCGGTCGATCCTGATCGAACTGATCATCGAGTTCCCCTCCCGGGAGATCAAATCTTTTATTCTTCCGAAACCAAATTCTGTTTGTAGGTTCCGCTGCGTACTACTGTGAAATGGAATATCGGTTTTGTAACCTTCAAAACTCTCAGGGGACAGTGAACAAGTCCTTCCGGGATGAAAAGCAGGGTACTCTTTGTCAGTATGTATTTTTCATCGTCAAGCCAGAACTCCACTTCGGCGTTCAAATCATTCGGACTGTCAAGGTCGCTGCCGAAGAAGCCGATAACCTCATCATAATCGTGTCTGTGGGCTTCATCGTGGTTGAAATCGGTGGCTTTCCAGAGCCAGGTGACATTGACGTTAAAAGCCCCGGGAGTATTTTCGCCATCCATCCAGAGCACTTTGGTCGCTCTTTGCATGTATTCGGCGGAAGGCATCATACCCTCAGGCATTTTTAATTCCTGGAGAACATATTTTTCATATTTTCTTTCTGCCATTCTGTATCTCCTTTATTTCATCATACAGTTCCGGGCGACGGTCACCGATAAAATCCAGTTCAAATTCTCCCCGTTTGAAAATATATCGTTTGTTCCTGGAGTCATTAAGGTCTATTTGGGCGTAAATTATCTCTTCCTTATCGCTGCCCGCTTCGGCAAGAGTGTCTCCCAGGGCATTTACAATTTTGCTGCGTCCAATAAAATTGGCACCTCTTTCTGTGCCAACCCGGTCGACAGCCACTACGGCTACTTTATTCTCATAAGCCCTGGTATTTACAACAAATTCGGGAACCTTGTTCCTGCCATCCGGCCAGTTGGTGGGGAGAATAAGGATTTCAGCCCCCAATAAGGTCATTACACGCGCGTTTTCCGGGAAATTGCAGTCATAGCATATATGCATCCCAAGGATACCTGCAGATGTGTTATAAACGCGAAATGGCCCTTCTCCGGGATCTACAAACCTATCCACGCCGAGGAACGGAAGATGGGTTTTCCGGTATGTTCCTGTTATTCCCTGTGGAGAAACCAGGAGGGCCGTATTGTTTTCGATGTTCATTATTTCCGGGTCTATCTGGACCCCGGCTATCTTAACTCTGTCGTTCAACAATCTACCCCTCTAGCTTATTTGCGGTAAATATTTGCGATCGACTTTGCAGATATAAGTGTATGTTGGATTAACAAATTGGGTACACCTGGCTTCCAGCACCTGCCCCAGAAGAAGGTAAGCCTCACCCCGGGTATATCCGTACTTCTCTTCCAGCCACAGAATCATCTCCACCAGCGCCAGCCGGAAGGCATCTTCTGCAGGCTTTGCCTGGGCAGTTGTAATGATGTGAGTTTCGTTGGTAATGCGAGGCCAGGTCATGTTTTTTGGCTTCGAAGACAGATCGCAACTTATCCTGACTCTCCCTCCAGCTTCAATGCCGCCGGCTCCGCAGATCTCTCCGTCGCCCTGGATAGCGTGCATATCACCGATGTGCAGCAGAGCCCCGGGAACGAAAACCGGTATGTGAACCGTAGCACCGCTGGTGACTTCCTGGATATCCATATTGCCACCCCATTGTCCTGCCCAGATGTTGGACCACCTGGTGCTTGCCGGGGATACGCCAACCAAGCCCAGCATCGGCGCCACCGGAAGCTCCAGCTTAGCGCTCCAGATAACCTTTCCTTCCCTGATGTGTACCACCTTCTGTTGTTCACCGACACCGCTCGGACCCATCCAGCCAGGCATGGCTCCTGTACTTCCCCAGTAATTGGTAAAGCCGACCGGATCCAGGTCAATTTCGCCGATATTAACGGACAATACCTGCCCCGGCATTGCACCTTCTATATAGATACAACCGCTGGAAGGGTTTCCGCCGCGCAGTTTTTGCCGGAGGACATCTTTTTCAGGATGGTCGTCAAGCCACGGTCCCGGATTTAGCTGCGTCTCTACCTCGAATTCCTCTCCGGGTCTAACTCGCAGGGTCGGTTCATTGTCCGACCCGATCTCGAAATAAAGGATGTCTTTCGTGGCACGCTGCATCTTGTCCTCCTCCCGATTTTATTACAACTTTCCGGCATCATACACCATTTTACCGCCAACGATGGTAGAGATAATGGGAATATCGTG
>MGML01000084.1:2795-2953 GCA_001796415.1 Chloroflexi bacterium RBG_13_46_14 | reverse complement strand
CCAGGCGCCGTTTATTGTATAGGAGCGAATTGCCTGTTCGACGGTAATACACTGTTCCGCTCCGATAACCTCTCCGGTGGCTTTATCTTTACGGAGTACGGCCGATTCCACACCCTGTCTCCAGTCAGGATAGGTTACCGAAGCATCGGAGCTGTTGG
>MGML01000084.1:2423-2730 GCA_001796415.1 Chloroflexi bacterium RBG_13_46_14 | reverse complement strand
GTGATACCGATCATCAGGTTCCCGATAGTCCATTTAATAGATGACTGGACATTCGCGCCTAGGTTATTTTCGGCCATGCGTTTTATGCAGTCCGGTGTCACGTAATCTGTGTGGATAATGTAATGCCTGGCATCCCAGGGGTGTTCCTGTAAAGCTGCAATGTAGCCGTCGACGCAGGCATCGATACCCCGGTCACCGGTAACGTGAATGCCAACCTGGAAATTCCTGGCGTTGGCATACTTTATCATACTGATCAGCATGTCATACCGTTCCTCGTCAGTGCTGCCTTCCACCAGCAGCTTGCCGC
>MGML01000084.1:0-2415 GCA_001796415.1 Chloroflexi bacterium RBG_13_46_14 | reverse complement strand
CCAATATAGTCTTCATACATGAATGCCGTTTTTGAGGGTGGGATACCGTCAGCCATTAGCTTCAATCCTGAAATTCTCAGCCACTCATTGCCGAAACCGGTGCTGGTGCCGACGCGATCTAATAAGCCCTTTACGCTTTCGAGTGACGGACCTCCCATTACCATGCAGTTTAGTCTTAAGGTAAATTTACCCTGGTTAAAGAGGTCTGTATAGATTCTTATCAATTCGGGACTCAGACCTGGCTCGGTAACGCAGGTTATGCCCAGTGAATTGAGTTCTGCCATTGCGTTGAGAATGCCGGTTTTCCGCTCCTCCTCGGTTGGAGGTGGTATCAAGCGTCGTACCATTCCGGCGGCAGCCTCGAAGAGTATGCCGGTCGGTTCTCCTGAATCATCTTTTTGAATAATGCCTCCTTCCGGGTCTGGTGTATCGTTGTCTATTCCCGCCATTTCCAGGGCTTTGCTGTTAGCCAGGCAAACATGACCGGAGAAATCCGTATAAACAACCGGGTTATCAGGACTTTCCGGATCAATATCTAACCGCGTTGGCCATGTTTCAGGTTTGCCTTTGAGTTCATCAAGGAATCCCCTGTCCCAACCCCATCCGGATATCCATTTACCTGGTCCGACTTCCGAAACTCTCTCTGCCGTTGCGGTTCTCATATCCTCAATAGACTTGATAGCCGGATAACCAAGGTCGACCACCATAGGAGGTCTTTCAAGCCCGAATCCGTTGAGGTGGCAGTGGGCGTCATTAATCCCGGGCAGTACTGTGGCTCCCTTTAAATCAAGCAATCTTGTATTTTCACCTGCCAGTTTTTTCATATCGTCGCTTGAACCGACACCGACAATCCTGTCATCTTTAACAGCTACTGCTTCAGCAAGTGAGAAATCACTGTCTACGGTGACGATGTTGCCGTTAAACATCACCATGTCCGGGTTCATCGGCTGCCATTTGGACTCTGTTTTCTTTCCCATAGGTCTTCCTCCTGTAATGAGTTCTGGTATCAGAAAAGCAAACGAAACTCTTAATAATTCCTGAGAATGTCAACCATTATTTCGCTGGCTTTGAGGGCGTATTCGCGGGGTATGGTCAATGGCGGCATGAAACGGAATACGTTACCATAACGACCGCAAGGGGTTACTATTATACCGGCATTAAGCAGCTTCATGGCAATTTCCCCGCATTTATTCTGAGAAAGCGGTTCGCGGGTATCCCGGTCGGCTACCAGTTCAACACCGATCATCAAACCGCGACCACGAACATCTCCGATAGCCGTAACCGTTTTTGCAGCCTCTTCAAATACTCCGCGAATCTCGTTTCCAAGATTGGCAGCCCGGCCGAGTAAGTCCATGTTTGTATCTGTTATCAGGTCGATATTCGTCATACATACCGAGCAGGCTAAAGCGTTGCCGGCGAAAGTTCCGGGCTGAGAGCCTTCGACCAGGGATTTGTTGATTTCCGAATTGAAAGTAACCCCGGCCATAGGAATATCGCCGCCCATGCCTTTTCCCCAGGTCAGCATGTCAGGCACAACTCCCGTATATTCGATAGACCACATTTTGCCCGTACGTCCGGCGCCGGACTGTACTTCATCGTCAATATAAAGGGCTCCGTATTTTTCTGCCGCCTGTTTTATCAACTGGAAAAACTCCGGCGGAGGTACTACGTAACCGCCTTCACCCTGCTGCGATTCAACGATAATGGCTGCTACATCGTCCGCGGCTGTGTATGGAGTGTTCAGTACATAGTCCACGTATTTTGCACACTGCATATCGCAAGCCGGATACGTCATATTAAAAGCGCAGCGGTAGCAGTAGCCATACGGTAAATGAATGACACCAGGCATCATGGGACCCCAGCCATGACGGTATCCATAACCTGTAGTAAGAGCTCCGGATCCCATCCAGACGCCATGATAAGCGCCATGAAAAGCGATTATTTGCGACCTTCCGGTATAGTGACGGGCAAACTTGATAGCAGTTTCCACGGCTCCGCTGCCGCTTTGCATGAATGCGGTCCTGCAGTTACCCCTGAGTCCTTCGGGCATGATTTCCGAGATTCTCCTGGCAAGTTCAATGCGTTTTACATTGGTCGCGTCTGTGGTATGCATAATCATGCTACTCTGAGTCTGGATGGCTTCCAGGATTTTCGGATGGTTGCGTCCAACGGCGTTCACGGCAACTCCTGCCGCCATATCGATAAAAAGGTTCCCGTCGGCGTCTTTAACCGTAGAACCGCGACCTTCTTCCATGATAAGCGGGAAAGCACCGGCTCCCCGGGTTAACGGCTCGTATTTCGTTGATTCGTCCAGAAGTTTCCGGACTTTCGGACCAGGTACTTCAGTTTTCATTCTCGGTGCGTCAGGGTATGAAAGATTTAATAATTCGACTTCGCTGATCATAATGACCTCCA
>MGML01000083.1:3481-5822 GCA_001796415.1 Chloroflexi bacterium RBG_13_46_14 | reverse complement strand
AGATAACATTCAAGCATTTCGTTGGCTATGGAGAAAGAATCCATGGTGATATTTCCCCAGAAACTCTCCATCGGTGCATTTTCATAGCAGTTCCCTTTCCGGCTCATTGACAAAGATGAGATATAGTAATAAACTCGAATCCCACGATTATATACTGTATGAAGAGTAAACCTAAGGTCATTTCTTATTCTGAGGGAGTAACTATCTATTACTATTAAAAATAATACCCCACTGAAATTACAGATAGGCTGAATAATCTATCAAGCTCTCTGATTGAGGAGATTCGTTATGGAACCAACTTCGGAATTAAAAAAAGCTAAACAGATGGTCGAATTGAAACTTATGCAGCAAAGATTAAATGAGCTTGAGAATGTGTACATTTCGTCGGATACAGACCAAACGAAAATAAGACAGCAAAATGAATTGTCGTTAAGAATATTGAATGCTATTCCTTTTCAAGTATATCTAATAGATGCCAGTGATATGACTATTAAGTTAACGAACCTGGAAGGATTTAACTATGTATCCTCAACCCAGGATTCTCACTGCTATTCTTATATTCACGGATTAAATAAACCTTGTGGCAATACAGGTTATCCCTGCGTTCTGGAAAAAGTCAAGGAAGCTAAAAGATTCGTCATTGTTGAAAATACTATCGTAGATGAAAATGGTAAATTACGTTACATTGAAATTCAGGGTTACCCTATTTTCGATATGAACGGGAATGTTGTTTACATGGTTGAAGCAATAATCGATATATCTTTACGGAAAGTTGCTCAGAAAGATTTACTTGAATCTGAACATAAGTATCGAAAATTATTTGAGGAAGCGAATGATGCTATATTCCTCAGTGATGTACATACCGGCTATATAATTGACGCTAACAAGCAGGCTGAACGTTTATTAGGACGTTCTGTCAAGGAAATAATCGGCATGCATCACTCACAGCTGTATGATTCTAAAAAGTCTAGAATTTACGGGAAAATGAGACTTAAGGAGAATCTTCATGATTTTGAAACAACGGTCACAAAGAAAAGTGGAGGAATTGTGCCGGTACACATCAGCTCGAGTGAAGTTACGCTGAGTGGGAAACAATTAGTCCAAGAAATATTTAAAGATATCACAGACCTTAAACAGGCAGAAAATCAACTGATGGATTACCAGAAAGAACTCAGGTCTTTAGCTTCTCAATTGTCCCTGGCTGAAGAGCGTGAGCGACGTCGTCTTGCTACATACGTTCACGATCACATTAGCCAGAATATAGCTGTTTGCAGTATGAAACTCAGCGCATTATTGAAGGAATTACCTTCTACTCATACCAAAAAAGTAATAGATGAAGTCGATACTCTACTAAAGCACTTGATAACAGAGACTCGTGCATTGACGTTCGAACTCAGCTCACCTCTTCTTTATGAACTCGGGCTTGAAGCAGCGATAGAACAGCTAACCGAACAGCTACATGAACAACATGGAATTCAGTTTAGTTTCAAGAGTGATAAACGTCGTAAACCACTGGATGATGATATACGAGTTCTGGTATTTCAGGCGGTACGTGAGTTATTGATCAATGCTGTTAAACACTCACAAGCAAGTTTCATAGAGGTAAGTTTGAAAAGAGTTAATAATCAACTTTGTACTTATGTTGAAGATAATGGTACGGGATTTGATACCTCGCAGTTTAGTAACAACAGAAAAAGGTTTAAAGGTTTCGGACTTTTTAGTATTCGTGAAAGACTTAACTTTATAGGTGGAAGTATTGAAATCAAACCAATGAAGGAAACTGGAACTCAGATAATCCTTACCGTTCCATTGAAATTATACTAAAGGGAATAGTGTACATAAAAATGAGAATACGAGTATTATTAGCTGATGATCACAAGCTGTTTCGTGAAGGCCTTTGTGCACTTCTTGATACACAACCGGACATCGAAGTAATCGGAGAGGCTGAAGATGGTTACCAGGTACTGAAAATGATTCAGGACATTTCTCCCGATGTAATTGTTATAGATGTTGCCATGCCTAGTTTGAGTGGGATTGAGACTGCCCGTAGAATTACTCATAACTATCCTAAAATCAGAATTATTGCTCTCTCGATGTACTCTGATAGACGGCTTGTTGCAGGGATGCTCGGTGCAGGTGCTTCAGGCTATCTTCTAAAAGATTGTGCTTTTGATGAAGTTGCTAAAGCAATTCGTACCGTGGCTGCTAACCAGACCTATCTGTGTCCAATGATAGTTGATACAATAGTAAAAAATTATTTCCATAACATTGAAAAACCTAATCCTTTAATACTGAGTGTTCTCACTGATAGGGAATGTGAGATTCTTCAACATCTCGCCGA
>MGML01000083.1:2297-3472 GCA_001796415.1 Chloroflexi bacterium RBG_13_46_14 | reverse complement strand
TACAAAAGAAATTGCCAGCAACCTTTATATTAGCGTAAAAACAGTTGAGACACACCGTCAGCAGATTATGCGTAAGCTTAACATTTACAGTATCGCCGAATTGACGAAATACGCTATTCGAGAAGGGCTGACTTCACTAGAGAAATAATCTCTGATAATAATATTCTCCTTCAACCCCCTTACTTCCTCCTCTTTCCAGATGACCTAAAATCAGGTTAATAGCAGCTAAATATCAGAGAAAACCTGATTTCTCTTCTGTTTATATCTGTTCCATACTTTGTATTAATTATCGATTGGATTGTTTTTACAGTGGAGAACCTTGTCATTTGTGCTGATCGTAAGACTTTTTACTGCCTGTTATCTATAAATCATTTTCATATTCCGATTACGAAATGATTATTCAGCCGGGGAAATTCTTAATTGTATCGAACAGGGTGGTTATGAAAATTTTAAGGGTACTATTAGTTGCCAGATAGTGCGGTGACTTGTAGTGCCCTT
The DNA here is from genome assembly GCA_001796415.1 of Chloroflexi bacterium RBG_13_46_14. The sequence goes on along the minus strand of MGML01000083.1, from coordinate 2,974 downwards.
GATGTTTTTACAAAGGAATCAATATAGGTTAGTGAGAAGCTGGCCCTGCCGGGGGAAACCAGGGTGCTGAATGTTGGCAGCTCATATCAGCTTAAATAATAACCATACCCCTCCCGTGTCCGGAGCCCTGGGGGTAATCGGGGATTGGCGGCAGGGCTAGCATCCAGGAGGTGTGAAATTGTCGTGATTAAATACATCGAAACGTTTTGTACTTTGGGATCATCAAAACTCGTTATGTATTACTTAGGACAGGTTATTTAAAACAAGGAGGAATGATTCTATGATGAGAAAGTTTGTGTGGGTGATGGTGAGTATTCTGATGGTATTGTCGCTGCTTGTAATGTCCTGCGGTACAACAGAAGACACCGGCGGAACGGTAACCACCGAAGATAAGGGGCAGACGGTAACGGTAGGAGAAGAAGAGAAAAAAGAGGAAGAAGAGAAGAGTGATCTGGTTCAAGAAGGACCAGAGATGGTCGAGTTGACATTAACCAAACTTGATGGGACAAAGGTGACAAAAAAGCTAGAAGAGCCGCAATATGGTGGTACGATAATGAGCACCATTATGCTACCGCCAAAGCAGTTCGATCCTTTTCTATTTCACCAGTTTTTCATGGGAACCAGATATTTTACCAATGAAGCATTGTTTTATGGTGACTGGACACGCGGACCGGCAG
>MGML01000083.1:1246-2204 GCA_001796415.1 Chloroflexi bacterium RBG_13_46_14 | reverse complement strand
ATACTATAGTCTGGCACGTCCGTCCGGGTATTCACTGGTGGGATAAACCGCCGACAAATGGGAGGGAACTTGTTGCGGATGATATTGCCTGGACAATGAACCGGATGTTCGAAATGCCCAATTCCTTTTTTGCCGGTTATAAGGTTGCCGGAATTAATCCTACGTCTATAAATGTACTTGATAAATATACAGTTGAAGTTATATTCCCCGAGAAAGTCAGTATTGGTGTAGTGCTGACTGAGACCGGTGGTAATATGCCTATGTGTCCACCTGATGTAACCGAATTATACGGCGATATGAGTGACTGGAGAAATGCTTGTGGAACAGGACCCTGGATTCTCGTGGACCATGTCCCCGATAGTTCTGTTACTTATTTAAGGAATTCCAACTATTGGATGAATGACCCACTTTTCCCAGAGAACCAGTTACCCTATGCGGATAAAATGATTACCCTAGATATTGCTGATGCATCTACCAGCTTAGCCGCCTTCAGGACCGCTAAAATTTGGGAGATGGGTGCGAGTTGGGAAGACTGGAAATTACTTAAGGAACAACTCCCTGAACTGGATTATGCTAAAAACATGGGGGGATTCCTTTTCATGCTTAGTGGCAGGGTAGATAAACCGGAATTACCTTTTGACGATCTCAAGGTTAGACGCGCGCTGAATCTGGCTGTGAATCAGCAAGAGCTTGTAGATGATTATTACGAAGGAAATGCTGAATTACTAGCATACCCGATAAAACCTACACCAACATTCATGCCGTATTACACCCCTCTTGAAGAACAACCTGAGTCAGTCCAGGAATTATTCTCCTATAATCCTGAAAAAGCAAAACAACTCCTTGCTGAAGCAGGTTATCCTGATGGATTCAAGACCAAGGTAACGACTACCTCTACGGGTGCTGATACTTTGGCCATAATCAGAGAATATTTCTTGTTGGTTGGTGTCGATATGGA
>MGML01000083.1:0-1188 GCA_001796415.1 Chloroflexi bacterium RBG_13_46_14 | reverse complement strand
GAGATGATCTATCACCAAACCGATCCTACAAATTCCTGGACGTACCTATGTGAACGTGAAACTCATTCCTGGAATTCCAGCAGGTGGCATGATCCTAAGGTAGATGAAGCATATCAAACAGTATGCGATAACATCTGGAGAGAGGATCCCAGCGAGGCTTATCGTACTATCAAGGAAACCGCTCCTTATATTCTCGAAAATGCCTGGGGAGTATGGCTGCCGCTGGTGCACCGATATACGATGTGGTGGCCATGGGTGAAGAATTACTATGGTGTATTCAACCTTGGTTATAATGCCCAGGGTGCACATCGTAAATTTATGTGGATTGACAAAGACTTGATGAAATCGATGGGGTATTAATCAATAAAGTGTGAGCATGATAGTTAATTAAAGTTAAAATACTAATATATCAGGAGACCGAAATGAATGTAATCTGGATAGTATCGGATACGGTGAGACGTAAGGATGTGGGAGTTTACGGGAATGAGAAAATCCGGACTCCAAACATAGATGCCCTGGCAGCGAAGTCCGTGCGTTTTAACCGCCATTACGCTGCTTCATTTCCTACTATGCCGGCAAGAGCAGATTTTATGACCGGTCGATGGACGCTGTCTTTCATGCAATGGACGCCCATTCCAGCAGGAAACACTCTGCTTGCAGAAACACTAAAAGAAGCGGATATCAATACTGCTGCGTGCGTCGATACTCCTTTCTTTATTCGTGACGGGATGAATTACGACAGGGGATTCGTAACTTTCAATGAAATACCGGACCATTATTTCGTAGCGAAAGGCGGTTATGGTCCTGCCCACAGTATCTACAGAAAATTGCTTGAGAGGCGTCCGCAGCACCCACTCGATCTTGATTGCTTTGCAGCCAAGACATTCAGTAAGGCGATAGAGTGGCTGACACTTAACTACAAGGGAAAGGAAGACTTCTTCCTTTACATCGATACATGGGATCCCCATGAACCATGGAACGCACCCCATTACTACACAGAACCCTACTGGCCAGGTTATGACGGTGAGGAAATAATGCCCTTTTACCAATACTGGGAGAAAATGCCAGGATTCACCGAAGAGAGATTAAAGAAAGCTCATGCCTCTTATTGCGGTGAGATAAGCATGGTAGATGCCTGGATGGGTAATCTCCTGAGACAGGTTGAGTATATGGGGCTTATGGAAGATA
>MGML01000082.1 GCA_001796415.1 Chloroflexi bacterium RBG_13_46_14 | reverse complement strand
AGAAATACTTTATGCAGACAATAGTCCGGCATCCCCTGACACTGGTGCGAGGTAAAGGCTTGAGGGTCTGGGATGATACGGGTAAGGAATACCTGGACTGCGTCGGCGGTCTGGCAGTCAACTGTCTCGGTCACTGCCATCCGGTAGTCGTGAAGGCGATAACGGAGCAGGCTGGTACACTGATACAGGTTTCTCTCTGGTATTACAATACGCCGATGCTTCAACTTGCCGAGCTGCTGGTACAGAACAGCTGCATGGACCGGGTGTTTATCTGTAATAGCGGTCTTGAGGCAAATGAAGGCGCGATTAAGCTGGCACGCCGGTATGGTGCTTTGAACCTGAACGGGGCATATGAGATTATCACAACGAATATGTCATTTCACGGTCGGTCGCTCGCATTGACGGCGGCAACAGGCCAGGAAAAGATGCATAAAGCGTTCGAACCGCTGCCTATCGGTTTTATCAATGTGGAGAACAATAGCATCGATGCTATTAAGGCAGCGACGACTGAAAAAACCTGTGCCGTCATGCTTGAACCTGTCCAGGCGGAGGGAGGAGTGAACTTACCGGTCGATGGGTTCCTTAAGCAGGTGAGGGAATGGTGTGACGAGAAAGGTATACTGCTTATTTTTGACGAAGTGCAGACGGGAATTGGTCGGCTTGGAACACTCTTCGGCTACCAGCTTTATGGCGTTGAGCCGGACATTATGAGCCTGGCCAAGGGTCTGGGTGGTGGTATCCCGATTGGTGCTTTGCTGGCGAAGGAAAACGCGGCCGTGTTTACGCTTGGCGATCATAACTCAACCTTTGGTGGTAATCCGGTTACCAGCGCTACGGCATACGCTACCTTAAAATATGTTATTGAAAACGACATTCCCGGTAATGCGCGGAAGGTCGGGCAGTACCTGAAACAGGGCCTCGAACGCCTGAAGAATAAATACGGATTCGTCACCGATGTACGGGGCGAAGGACTATTACTGGCAATGGAGTTCGATAAGGATATTTCAGCGGACGTAGTTGACAGCTGCATTGAAAACGGGATGCTGGTAAACAAGCTAAAGACCAACGCAATCCGCTTTATACCACCTCTGGTAATGACTAAAAAAGAAGCGGACGAAGCGCTTGGAATACTGGATAAAGTACTTGAAGGATTCAGATAAACACTAATATCCAAATACTAAATCCTAAACAAATACGAATACCAAATATAGACGTTTTGAAATTTGGAATTTGATATTGTTTAGAGTTTAGAAATTAGAATTTCCAGGTGACAGGGAGACGTGATATGGCAGAAAAAGTGGTACTTGCCTACAGCGGCGGACTTGATACTTCGGTACTGGTCAAGTGGCTGCAGGAAAAATACGGATTTGATGTAATAGCCGTAAATATAGATGTCGGTAACGAAAAAGACTTTACCTTAGTGAGACAGAAAGCTCTGGGTATTGGAGCGATTGAGTCTGTAGTGATCGATGCCAAAGAGCTTTTTATAAAGTATTTTGTTTTTCCTGCGTTGCAGGCGGACGCGATATATGAAGGTCAGTATCCGCTGGCAACGGCGTTGACACGTCCGCTGATGGCTAAGCTGCTGGTGGATAAGGCGCGGGAATCCGGAGCGACAACGATTGTGCACGGCTGTACCGGGAAGGGAAACGACCAGGTACGATTCGAAGTCAGCATCGGCGCGCTGGCGCCGGATATTAAGATACTTGCCCCGGCACGGGAATGGAAAATGACTCGTGAGCAGGCAATTGCCTACGCGAAAGAACATAATATCCCCATCCCTGTTACTGTCTCAAGCCCATACTCGATCGATGAATGCCTGTGGGGAAAGGCTATAGAATGCGGAACACTGGAAGACCCATGGCAGGAACCACCGGAAGATGCGTTTACAATGACGGTATCGCCTGACAAAGCGCCTGATAAACCGCAGTATATAGAAATAGGTTTCGAAAAAGGAGTCCCGGTATCTATCGACGGCGAGGAGATGGATGGAGTGACTCTCGTAACCCGGATGAATGAGATTGCAGGCAAACACGGGATAGGCAGAATCGATCATATCGAAGACCGGGTGGTCGGTATCAAGTCCCGTGAGATATACGAAGCTCCGGCGGCGACCGTCCTGTTACAGGCGCACCTGGCACTGGAAGCGATGACCATGTCCAAAGGGCAGCTTGATTTCAAACAGAAAGTGGCTAAGGAAATATCCGACCTTATCTACGGTGGACTCTGGTTCAGCCAGTTGAACCGTGACCTCTCGGCATATGTGCTGAGTTCTCAGCGCTATGTCACCGGAGAAGTAAGACTAAAACTTTATAAAGGGCATTCGACAGTTGTAGGACGAAAGGCTCCGAAATCACTATATAATCTCAGTCTTGCTACCTATGATGCAGGAGATAAATTCGACCAGAGTGCCTCTGCAGGATTTATCCACCTGTGGGGCCTTCCTCTTAAGAACCAGGCTCAGGTACAGTTACTGGGAGATTCCGAAGGTCCCCTGAGTATTATGGGACCCGAAGAAAAATAGAGAGTATTTTATGAGTAACATACGGGGTCGATTTCAGAAAGAACCTGATAAAACCGCTGCTAAATATTCTGCGTCGATATTTATTGACTGGCGACTCTACCCTTACGATATCCAGGGCAGTATCGCACATGCCCGTATGCTCGGAAAACAGGGGATTATTACCAAAAGAGAAACCACTATTATTGTCAAAGGACTGGAATCTATAGCCAGGGAGATTGAGAGTGGTGAATTCAAGTTCGATCCCGAGTTAGAAGATGTCCACATGAATATAGAAGCAAGATTGATCGAAAAAGTCGGAGCAGCCGGAAGAAAACTCCATACAGCCCGTTCCCGAAACGACCAGGTGGCAGTAGACACACGATTGTATGCTAAAGACGCTATTAACAAGACAGTCCTGAATATCAAACTGCTTCAGAAAGCATTGCTTGATTTAGCTGAAGCGAACAAGACGGTAGCAATGCCAGGTTATACTCATGTCCAGAGAGCGCAGCCTGTGTTGCTGGCGCATCACCTCCTGGCCTATTTCGAAATGCTGCAGCGGGACACGGGGAGATTTTCTGATTGTCTCGACCGTGTGGACGTTCTCCCTCTTGGCAGTGGAGCTGTAGCGGGAGTTGCCTACGACATCGATAGAGAGTTCGTGGCGAACGAGCTTGGTTTCAGCCGGATAAGCATGAACAGTATGGATGCAGTGTCCGACCGCGATTATATTATCGAGTATGAATCAGCGGCCAGCATCTGTATGATGCATCTCTCACGCCTGGCAGAGGAGATGATTCTCTGGTCGTCGAGCGAGTTCGGATTTGTCGAAATGGATGATGCTTACGCTACCGGCAGCAGTATAATGCCCCAGAAAAAGAATCCCGATATTGCTGAACTGGTACGCGGTAAGACCGGGCGTGTTTATGGCAGACTGGTATCGCTGCTGACGATAATGAAAGGTTTGCCCCTTTCTTATAATAGCGACATGCAGGAAGACAAGGAAGGCTTTTTCGACTGTGTGGATACTCTACTATCAAGCCTGGAAGTGTTTAAAGGAATGATAAGTACTATAAAAGTCAATTCCAATAAAATGAAGAAAGCTGCAGGTGAGGGGTATATACTGGCGACGGACCTCGCGGACTACCTCGTGAAAAAAGGCGACGCTTTCCGTGACGCTCACGGTGTGGTAGCCAGGCTGGTAGCTTATGCGATTCAAAATAATAAAGATCTCGATGAACTCAGTATTGACGAATACCGGGAATATTCTCCGCTGTTCGACGATGATGTTACGTCCATTTCAGTAGAGTCGTCTCTTGCGGCGCGGGATAATCCCGGCGGTACCGCGCCGTCACAGGTGGAGAAAGCCCTGAAGAAGGCAAAAGAGTTGATCGGAGGTACCGGTGGCTGAGAAAAATGTGAAATACATAAAGATAGCTCCATCTATCTTGTCGGCTGATTTTGCCCGGCTGGGCGAGCAGGTCGCAGCGGCGTCGGAAGCAGGAGCCGATTACATTCATGTAGACGTGATGGACGGGCATTTTGTACCGAATATTACCCTGGGTCCGGCGATTGTGCAGGCGATACGCCCTTACACTGATCTCCCTCTGGATGTGCATCTTATGATTGAGAGACCTCCTGATTATATCAGGCAGTTTGTGGATGCCGGGGCAGATATTTTAACCGTTCACGTGGAAGCATGCCCTCACATACACCGTACTATCCAGGCTATCAAAGAAGCCGGTGTTAAAGCTGGCGCTTCGGTAAACCCGGGCACACCGATAGCCAGACTTGATGATATTCTCTCCTATCTGGACCTGGTGCTGATTATGACGGTAAATCCCGGTTTCGGCGGGCAGGCGTTCATAGAGGGTACACTTGGAAAGATTACCGACATGCGCAAAAAACTGGATGAGAAAGGACTGAAAACGGAACTGGAGGTTGACGGGGGAATAAATGTAGATATAGCGCCGAAGGTGGTTAACGCAGGGGCAGATGTGCTGGTAGCCGGTGCTGCAGTTTTCAGTTCAGGCCAACCCATCAAAGATGCGATACAGAAAATAAGAAACAGCCTTGTTTAGTGATACAAGGCTGCTGTTCCCGCACAATACAGGTTTAATTCTTGTTAATTTCCTGTTTCTGTTTCCTGGGTGGTTTATTCAGAGTGCGCAGGCACCGGGTACACATGTTAATCTGGGTTTGCTTCCCATCGACATTTACCGTTGCCGGATGGATATTCGGTATCCATTTACGATTGGTATGTCGCTTCGAATGGCTGACATTATGACCGAATTGAGGGGTTTTGCCGCAAATTTCACACTTCAATTTCTTCCTCTTGACCGATAGATTAAAAATTAGGTAATATGCTTCTATCATACTAACATAGTAAAATACAGTTGGCAAGAGAAGAGGGGTGTGAATCGATATACTCCAGAATTAAAGGGAGACTATCGACAAGGAAGGTAGTAAATGAAACAGGTAGATTTAATAACCGGCAGGGAATTCCGAGAAATGCTTTCTACCGCTACGTCATGGCTGGAAAAGAGTTCGTCGGATATAGATGCTTTGAACGTATTTCCAGTACCCGATGGTGATACGGGCACTAATATGCTTTTAACGATGCGTTCCAGTGTCGATGAAGCCTATATACATAATAGTTCAAGCGTTTCGGACGCGGCTAAAGCAGTAGCTCAAGGCGCATTGATGGGCGCCAGGGGAAACAGCGGAGTTATTCTGTCCCAGATATGGAAGGGGATGGCGGAAAGCCTGGCTGAAAAGAAGGCAATCAATGGTGAAGATATCGCTTTGGCACTCCAGAGAGCGGCTGAGGTTGCCTATAAAGGTATCACGAATCCGGTAGAAGGAACAATCCTTACCGTAGTCAGAGAAGCTGCACAGGCCGGCCAGAAATGCGTGGACGGCGGAGCGACAGACACAATTTCGGTAATGGAAGCGATTGTTGAAAGTGCCGGTGAATCGGTTGCGAATACTCCTACGCTACTCCCTGTTCTAAAGGAAGCAGGAGTTGTAGATGCAGGTGGGCAGGGGCTGTACACCATTCTCGAAGGAGCTTTACGCTACCTGAGGGGTGAAGCCGAACTGATGCAGTTCCGCAAGCCACAGATGATTGCCAGCAATCTTCCTCAGCCGGTCAGAATACCTCAGATAAATAAGGAAGATGAGGTTCCGTTCGGGTACTGTACCGAATTTATGCTGAAAGGCGAAGGTTTTAACATCGAAAAGATCAGAGACCGTCTTAAAAAAGAGGGTGAATCACTGATAGTCGTGGGGGATACAAATATCACCAGGATCCATATTCACACAATGGACCCGGGTAAAGTGATCAGGTATGCTACATCACTCGGGACATTGCACCAGGTATCCATAAGGAATATGGATGAACAGTACCAGGACTTTCTCGAGGTGCAGAAATCTCGAGCGGTTGAAGTAGATACGGCTACAGTTGCGGTTGTCTCGGGAGACGGCCTTGCCGAAGTATTTACCAGCCTGGGTACGACAGCGATAGTTCCCGGTGGTCAGACAATGAATCCAAGCATAAAGGATATTCTGCAAGCTGTCAACGCCGTCGCGTCAGATAAAGTGATAATTCTTCCTAATAACAAGAACATTATACTCACAGCCGAGCAGGTAAAGACACTGAGTAATAAATCAATCGAAGTGATTCCGACTCGAACCATACCGCAAGGCGTAGCGGCATTACTGGCTTTCGATTATGAGGCTGATTTTTCCACGAATGCCGAACTGATGAAAGAAGCCACGTCGATGGTTAAGACTATTGAAATCACACGGGCTGTAAGGTCGGCGCAACTGGATGGGCTGAGTATTAAAAAGAAGCAGGCAATCGGTCTCCTTGACGGGGAGTTACTGGCAGCAGGTAATACCACCATAGATATACTCAACAAGATGCTCGCTAAAATGGATATGAACCAGAACGAGATAGTAACTATATACTACGGTGCTGACACGAAACCCGAGGAAGCATCCCAGGTCAGCGAAAGCATACGTGAACATTACCCGCAACTACAGGTTGAGGTAGTAAAGGGCGGTCAGCCCTATTATGATTACATAGTATCTATTGAATAAACGGAGGATTATATGGCCGTAAAAATTATTACCGATAGTTTATCCGATATAACCAGTTCCCTTGCCGAAGAGCTTGGGGTAACCGTCGTCCCCCTGACGGTACTTTTCGGGCACGAGCAATACCTGGACAGAGTGACAATTACCACCGATGAGTTCTATTCACGACTCATAAACGGTAATATCTGGCCGACAACCACTCAGCCAACTCCCAAGACTTTTGCCGATGTCTACGATGAATTACTCACAGAAACGGATGAAATTCTGGTAATTACCGTTTCGAGTAAACTCAGCGGAACCTACCAGTCAGCGGTTGGTGCTATAAGCATGACCGAAAAGAAGGGCCGCATTGAGGTTATAAACTCGGAAAAGGTGGCAATGGGGCTGGGGTTGATTGTTATCACCACAGCCAGGAAAGCTAACGAAGGTGCCAGTATGGATGACCTCGTGAAATACGTGAAAAATGCAATCAACCGCTCTCATTTTGTCGTGTATTTCGATACTCTCACATATCTGGCAAAGGGCGGGCGTATCGGTAAAGCAAAGGAATTGATGGGATCGGTACTCTCCATCAAGCAGATACTTACGATCAAAGATGGGGAAATGACTCCGCTGACAAGAAAACGTTCTTTAACCGCCGGTATGGACTACCTGTACCAGCATGTCCAGAGTTTTCAGAAAATCGGCGAACTAGCTGTTGAACATACCACCGCGCAGGGTGAAGCGGACAAACTGGCAGACAGGGTGAAATCCCTGGCACCGGATAAACATATATATCGTTCGACTGTTAGTCCCGTTCTTGGTGTATATGGCGGACCGGGTGCTATTGCGGTGACAGTACTTGAAGCCGAAAAATAGAGTACTACCAACAATGCGGGATTTTAAGTTGCGGTGCCCGTTAACGTTCATGCTGCGGAGGACCTACGTTGTCTTTAGATGCTGAGTCGCTGCGTAAAATTCTTGAACTTGAAAGTAACAAGGGCTATGAAGACTCGGCAGTAATCGGTGGTCTCGATAAATTTCTGCGTAACTGGGCAGGTAAAGCAGCGATATCCATAACCTCTCCTAAGGTCTTGAGACGCTTTGAGGAACTCCGTCTTGCAGAAGCAGGTTATTCCTCTCTTTCCAGGCAAGAACGTAAGGTTTTTATTGAGAATATTTTTTCGTTTCTTTCTGAGAAAGAAGAAGGAGAAAAAGTTGGGAGAAACCCTGAACCTGCTTCTCTAAATACTACCAAGCCTGCTGTAAAACCAAGGGTAAAAAAAGCGACCGGAACACAGTCAATCGATTCTCCAATCACCATAGTCAAGGGGATAAGTTCAAATCTGGCGACTCGATTCAACAAGATGGGATTGAGAACGGTCAGAGACCTGCTTTATTTTTTTCCCCACCGGCACCTTGATTACAGCAATACAAAGTCGATCTCGGAACTCACCGAGGGCAATGAAGAGACCATTATCGCAAATGTCTGGGAAGCCAGAGAGACCAGACCCGGAGGCAGGAAAAGTACCGAAGCTACTGTCGGCGATGATACGGGAAATGTCAGGGTTGTCTGGTTTAATAATCCGTACCTGGCAAAGAAACTGACCACTAATTCAAGGGTAGTCATCAGCGGCAAAGTCAGCCTGTTCCAGGGCCGGCATGTTTTTCAGTCGCCTGAATGGGAACTTGTTGAAGACAAGGAGATGATCCACGTGGGCCGCCTCGTCCCGATTTATTCTCTGACTCAGGGACTTCGTCCTCGCCAGGTCAGGAAGCTGATGAAAGAGGTGATCGACCGGTGGGCATGGCAGGTAGAGGATTTCCTGCCGGACGAGATCAGGGAAAGACAGAAACTTCTTCCGCTTCCTGTTGCCATCAGCCAGGCACATTTCCCCGATGACGAGATACTAAAAAACAGGGCGAGAGTACGGATAGCCTTCGACGAGTTATTCCTGCTTCAACTCGGAGTATTGAAGAAGAAGCGTGAATGGCAGGAAGGACAACCGGCTAATCCTATCAAGACTAATAGAACGGTACTCGATGCGTTCCTGGCATTATTACCTTTCGGATTGACACGTGCCCAGGAAAGATCTCTCAAGGAAATCCTGGCTGACCTTGAGAAACCGCGGGCAATGTCCCGCCTGCTACAGGGTGATGTCGGGAGTGGTAAAACGGTAGTCGCTACCGCTGCTCTGCTGATGGCTGCTGCGAATGGTTTCCAGGGAGCACTAATGGCTCCAACTGAAATCCTCGCCGAACAGCACTTTTCAACTATATGTAATTTGTTTTCCAATCAAGGTAACCTTGATTCGGATGAAGATTATTTGAGGACGTTTTCCGGTATACTGGACCGTCCGGTTACCGTTTCCTTGCTTATAGGATCTGTCAAAGCGGCCAGAAAGAGGGAATTACAGAAGAAAATACAGGATGGCAGCGCTGATATCGTGATCGGTACTCATGCCCTGATCCAGCAGGAAGTCGAGTTTCATAGGCTGGGCTACGCTGTAATCGATGAGCAGCATCGCTTTGGGGTTGAACAGCGTTCTGCCCTTAGACAAAAAGGTTTTAACCCTCATATAACGATAATGACGGCTACCCCTATTCCGCGGACACTGGCATTAACGCTGTACGGCGATCTCGATCTTTCGCTGATCGATGAACTTCCACCGGGCAGGCAGACCATCAAGACAAAATGGCTGAAACCCGGACAACGGGCAAGTGCTTACGCGTTTATTCGAAAGCAGGTTGCTGCCGGTAACCAGGCGTTCATCATCTGTCCGCTGATCGAGGAATCAGAGGCAGTACAGGCAAGAGCGGCGACTATTGAGTACGAACGCCTTACAAACGAAGTTTTCCCCGAATTGAAACTCGGATTACTGCACGGTCGGGTTTCCGCTACGGAAAAGGAAAAAGTAATGCGGGAGTTTTATGCGGGTGAATATGATATTCTCGTGGCTACTCCGGTTGTCGAGGTGGGAATAGACGTACCTAATGCCACGGTGATGATGGTGGAGAGCGCCGACCGGTTCGGGCTGTCACAGCTTCACCAGTTCCGCGGAAGAGTAGGGCGAGGCATCGTACAGAGTTACTGCATCCTGATGGCGGAGAATCCATCGGAAGTAGCCCGTGAGCGACTTGACATAATTGAGAGTATCCAGGACGGTTTCAAGCTGGCGGAAGAAGACCTGAAGCTGCGTGGACCCGGTGAATTTTACGGTACCCGCCAGAGTGGTATGCCAGACCTGCGGATGGCGAAGATATCGGATGTCGGCCTGCTTGAGGTAGCCCGCAGCGAAGCCATAATGCTGTTCGAGAAAGATAAAAACCTTGAAAATCCTGATAATAGACTCTTAGTCAAGGAAATGAACAAAG
>MGML01000081.1:3340-4420 GCA_001796415.1 Chloroflexi bacterium RBG_13_46_14 | reverse complement strand
TCGATGGTAAAACGACCTACAATTCTACCGCCTGCAACAGCCTCGGCTGGCGTTATTCCGTAATTGGCGCCTGGTGAGATGCTGAAAGTTTTTACCCTAGTGATTGGTGTTTCTGATGAAGGTTGAGTCGTTATTGTATTTGTCTGACTCTGGCAACTCGTTGTGAACGTAATCGAGAATACGATTAACAATACAACGATGCAATACGTGATTGACTTTTTCATTTTTACCTCCTCAATTTGTGTTTTTCAGATTAGATTATTATGTTCCACAACTCAATGATTAGTTGTATTTACGAGTATGATTATAACACAATATATTCTTGTATAGAATATTCTAGAGGAGAATGTCCACTATTATTTAGGTTGTGGAAAGAAATGTAGTAGGGATTCAGGTCCGTAAGGTAAGACTGTCAAGTGAACCCAAAGTCACTCAAAAGGAATTAATTGCTCGTTTACAAGTTTTGGGAGTGATGATTGACCAATCGGCATTATCGAAAATAGAAAATGGTCAACGTCCGGTATCCGATATTGAAATAATTGCTTTTGCTAAAGCATTAAGAGTTAAACCTTCGTCTTTACTCGAAGATAGCACTACAAGTTCACGATAGTTCAAAAAGTCACACAATTCATTAGGTGATCCTCCATCTACTACACAAAATGGACATTTGTTCAACTGGACGGGGAAACGGGGAAGAGTCGAACTCTCCCTGAAACACGATATATCGTCAATTGGCTTACTAGAATAGATACAAGTGTTGGTTGATAACTCTTCGTTTGGAATTTATTACTGAATATTCCTTTCTCTTTACTGATATATACAGCTTGACAACAAATATTGAGTCTGTTATTCTATCCACAAAACTTAAGTTCTATGAATAAAAATAATATACCCAATAAAAACGGATCAAGTAAAGAGACATATATAGTTCCGGCAGTTGAACAGGCAATCCGCATAATGCTATGCCTGGCTGATAGCGGGGGCAATCCTAAAAGCCTTACGGATATCTACCAGGAAGTCGGCATTCACCGCAGTAAGGCTTTTTCTATCTTAAATACTCTAAATGAGTATGGTTTTGCG
>MGML01000081.1:1746-3334 GCA_001796415.1 Chloroflexi bacterium RBG_13_46_14 | reverse complement strand
AATCCTAATAGAAAAGGTTACGTGCTTGGCCCCGGGCTATTAACACTCACGGGGAAAATGCTTGAAACTCTAAGCCTTCCGCGTTTGGCTGAACCGATTCTTTATGAGCTTGCTAAGAAAGTAAAAGCAACGGTAACGCTGGGGATAATTTCAGAAGACAAAACTTATACTGTAGCCGAGTATTTGGGAGCCCCGGGAATTGGAATTTCCTCCCCTATCGGCTATGTCACCCCAATTACCTATGGTTCTCACGGCAAATCCATCGCGGCTTTTCTCCCGGAAGATGAGCTGGAAGAACTACTTAACAGCAAGGAACTTTTCTTTTACGCGCGTCCTGAAAAATTTAACAAAAAGAGGTTACTAGAAGAATTAGCAGATTGCCGACGTCGGGGGTTCGCACTAGAACTGGGCGATATTCAACAGGGCATGAACGCAGTTGCAGCCCCCATATTAAACCAGAATAACTACCCGATTGGTTACGTCACCATTGTTGGTTTCTTTACCGAGAAAGAGGCCATTACACTTGGTCCCCTTGCTGTTGATGCAGTAAAAATAATCTCAAAAGAAGCAGGACATATGATATTCTGGCAAAAGAACGGGAACCGGAGAAATTTCACGTAGATTATAAAAGACTGATAGGAGGTTTGATAAATGGAAAAAACTAAGTATGGACAGTATGTAGTACCGAAAAAGGTAACGAAACCAGAGCCGTATCCTACTATGGAATGGATAGGAAATATTGATTATCATACCAACATGACGTTCATGATTACCAAAGTGGTAGCACCATGTAAAATGGAAGAGTTTCCCCATTCTCATGACTTTGATATGTATTTACACTTCGTATCTTATGATTTTGAACATATGGATGAACTTTTTGCTGAAATAATTATCGGCATAGGTGAGGAACAAGAATTACATACCATCACATCTCCTACCAGCGTTTACATACCTGCCGGTATGATACATTGTCCGTTGATTTTTAAAAGAGTGGATAAACCCATTATCCTTTTCCATACCAGCATCGCTTCTAAATATGTTAAAAAAGAAGATACCGTTAAAAAACCTTAACTGTTAGACGAATTAATCGTATATTAATAAAAAATATGACAGTCGGAAGTATTGTTAATGACAGGTCTGGTCACAAATATACAAGGCTATTCGATACATGACGGGCCCGGTATAAGAACGGTTGTGTTTTTAAAAGGCTGCGGTCTTGAATGCCGGTGGTGCGGCAATCCTGAATGTATTTCTCCACAAGCCGAAGTTGGGTTCATAAAAAGCCTTTGCACAAAATGTGGCAAGTGCTCCAAAGTTTGCTCTGTTGACGCACTGGATTACCAAGAAGGTAAATTCCCTCGTATTGACCGTATGCTATGTACCGGTTGTGGTATCTGCAGTTCGGTATGTGCCTATAAAGCGCTAATCACTTACGGCAAACCGATAAGCGTTGAAGAAATTTACGATATAGTGAAACGCGATAAAATGTTTTATGAGGCATCCGGCGGCGGGGTAACGGTTTCTGGAGGAGAAGCCCTCCTGCAACCGCAATTGGTCGTTGGTTTATTTGAAAAATGCCATCAGGACG
>MGML01000081.1:520-1728 GCA_001796415.1 Chloroflexi bacterium RBG_13_46_14 | reverse complement strand
AAACATCAGGGTATGCCGCCGAATCTGCTTTCAAACAGGTTCTTCCTTTGACTGATTACATACTCTTTGATATCAAAATAATAAATCCGGAAAGACATCGCCGGTACACTGGCAATCCTAACGATGTTATCCATTCTAATGCCAGGTTGGTAGCGGAAAGCGGCGTGGAAACTCTTTACAGGATGCCTTTAATTCCAGGTATCAATGATGATGAACAAAACATTAAGGATACGGCGGATTTTTTAACAGGGTTAGTAAATAACGCTCATATTGAAATGATGCCATACCATCGATTAGGAAAAGGAAAATACGAATCCTTGGGTAAGAAATATCTTTTACCTGATGTAACGATACCTGAACAGGAATATTTGGAATCAATAAAAAAAGCGTTCGAACTTAGGGGACTTATTTGTTCCATTTCAAGATAGCAAAAACACATGATTTACAAATTCCTAGGAGGTCAACATGGTTACTAAAACTAATACTGATGACGCTTTACTAAAGAAAATTGACAATTTACCGTTAAGCGAACGTCTATTTCATCTAAAAGACGCCATGTTTAGCGCTCCGAGAATGATATCCGTTGACCGCGCCAGGCTGGCAATGGAGTCATGGAAAGAAACGGAGGGCGAAGATATAGAACTCCGCCGCGCCAAATTATTCAAGAAGGTACTAGAAGGCGTTCCCATCGCCATACATGATTTTGACATCATCGTTGGCAGAGAAACAGAACACCTTATTGGAGCTCCAGCATTTGTGGATGAAATAGGAAACTCTATCGCCGGGCTTTGGGAAGAAGTAGATAAACTAAGCCGCTGGATGGAGTTTAAAAACAAAGATGATAAAGAAATTTTAAGACAATGTTCACGTTTTTTTGATGGGAAGACTTCACCGGACCACGTCAACGAGGCATGGCGTTCTGTCGTCGGAAGCTGGGCGCAGGATATTACCGAGGCAAAAGGTGCCGACCCCACCCCGGATTCCGGCTATTTCCCAGGAGTTACCTGCCGGGGCTTATGGGAAAAACTACTCTCTAAGGGTATGCGCGCTTTGATTGAGGAAGCTAAAACCGGCATCCAGAGGTTCCAGGAAATGCAGGAAACCGATATCAATAAACTATATTTCTGGCAATCAGCAATCATTGTCTGTGAGGCAATGATTCACTACGCTCACAGATATGCTGAACTGGCGCGCCAAAAAGCTGAAAA
>MGML01000081.1:0-460 GCA_001796415.1 Chloroflexi bacterium RBG_13_46_14 | reverse complement strand
CGCTTTAACGCTCTGGGGTATGAAAGTTGTTCTCCCGGTGGGCAAGACCCAGTTGGAAACTCATCAATTCAGCTTCTGTATTAATAGCATAAATATCAGTGGTGTAGATAGCGCTGGTAAAGACGCCACCAATGCTTTAAGCTATCTGCTTCTTCACATGATTGGTTTAATTAAATTATCCTCACCGACGGTGCTAATAAACTGGCATTCACAAATACCTCGTTCATTATTACTGAAAGCTCTGGAGACTAACTATAAAACAAAGGGCGGAATACCTCTCTTTGAAAACAGCGACCACGTCGTCGCTAGTTTCACTAACGATGGAACGCCTATAACTGTCGCCAGAAACTGGTACGGCCAGGGCTGTGTGACGCCGATTCTCCCAACTAAAGTCGACCATAACGGTAGCGAAGACAAAGGGGCAGTTAACGTGGCATTGATTCTCGACCTTACTCTTCAC
>MGML01000080.1:572-20019 GCA_001796415.1 Chloroflexi bacterium RBG_13_46_14 | reverse complement strand
TGCAGGTAATATCATTCTTCCTCGCTTAAAAAAATACCGCCATGGCATCACGAATTGACAACCACGGCGGTAACATTGCACATTCCAGTATACTATTACTGCTTTCCTATCTTGGCAAAACCATACAGCAACAGTAACCGGATTAATTTATATTCGATTATAAAAAATAGCAGTAACTCTTTAGCTGATATTGCTATTAGGAATGTAGTCTATCGTATTTGGCTTGCAGTTCTTCTTTGCTTTCCTGTCTGTCCGGATCAGGCTCACAGGCACCGACAGGACAAATATCAGCGCATTTAGAAGCATCAGCGGCACCAACACACTCGGTACATTTATCAGGGTCGATCACATAAATAGTCTCGCCTTCGCTAATCGCACCGTTAGGGCATTCAGTTTCGCATGCTCCGCAGCTTATGCATTCGTCTGTAATCTTGTACGCCATTTACTTTTTACCTCCTTATTTTCTATCTTATTGTTTATTTTTTTTCTTTCTTAAGGCTTCCGCAACCGGTTCAGGCACAAGATCATATATATCACCGTCAAGTCTGGCCACTTCCTTAAGCCGGCTGGAACTCAGATACTGGTACTTAAGACTCGCCATTAAGCAGACGAGTTCGATTTCCGGAGAAAGCTTATTGTTCATAAGAGCCATCTCACGTTCGTATTCGAAGTCAGCTCCTATTCTTAATCCGCGAACAATAGCTATTGCGCCAACCTTTGTGGCAAATTCTACGGTTAATCCGCTGAAAGGCTTAACTTCGATATTAGAATTACCCGCTATAGATAATTCCGCGAGTTTTACTCTCTCTTCAGTATTAAACATCAGGTCTTTGGAAGGTGTGTCGTATACTCCGATAACCACCTTTTTAAATAATCTGGCTGCTCTCACGGCTATATCCAGATGTCCGTTTGTTATAGGGTCGAATGTTCCGGGGTAGAGAGCGATTGTCACGCCGCCTCCTCCTTTCGATATACTGAAATACAGCTGTCGCCGTGGCGATGTTCCTTGGTCATTTTGAGTGAAAGGTATTGCTCCGATAGGGGTTGGCGGGGTGAATGAGTCACAACTACAGTTGTATTGGGACCAATAAGCTTTGTACCGGCAAGCTGAGTAATCGTATCACCAATTGACGTATCAGGATAAGGTGGATCTACCAAAATAATGTCATACTCCTTGTCGAGAAATGTAATAGCTTTATTTACGTTGCAACAATGAACTCGTGCGAATTCTGATAATTTTGTCTTATCCAGATTTTCCTTGATTATAGCACAACATTGTGGGGCATGGTCTACAAAATCAACCCAGCCTGACCCCCGGCTGAGCGCCTCTATCCCCAGTCCTCCGCTGCCCGAATACAGATCCAGCACATTTTCCCAGTTGTCTGTTAAATTCTCAAGCATTGAAAAAATAGCGCCTTTTACCATATCCGTCGCCGGTCGTGTAGCCGTTCTTTTAGGGGCTTTAAGCCGGTGCCCCTTGGCTGAACCAGCAATAACTCTCATTGTGCGTATTGATAATAACCAGTGTAAGGTTTTATTGTCAAACTTCGTCCCTGTTAATCAGGTCAAGTATCCTCGATTTTACGTCTTGATGAAGCGGTAAACCGTGTCCGAAACATAATATCTCTATGTCATAATGAGAAATTTTCTTAATCGATTCCAGATTCTCATCGATATCGGAACAGACCATTTTGGGTGGTAACAATAGCTTTTTTCGACGTTTTCGTATCAGATCACCGCTGAAAAGCATTTTGTGTTTTTGAGAATATAAACTGATACTTCCGGGAGTATGGCCGGGAGTGTGGATTACATCCAATCCGCCAAGGCAGTTTAGGGTTTCACCGCCCTCGAGAATGATATCTACGTCCTCCGGCAGAACTGAAAAGACAGACTGCAGTTTACTCTTTATCTGTGCCAGCGGTTCGCGGTACCTGCCACCCGCAGCCGGAGGATGTTCTCTGATTCCTATATCGTCTTTATGAGCAGCTACTTTAGCGTTGGTGTGTTTCTTTATTTCAGCCAGTCCGCCCATATGATCGATATGATTATGAGTAAGCACAATCAGCGATATTTCTTCAGGAGAGCGACCGATATACCGGATAAATTCAAGCACCTGGGGTGCTCCGTCTTTTAGGCAGGTATCGATTAGAGTAAGAGTGTCTTCAGCGATAAGGAGTACATTGGCACCTCTGTGAGTTATCTGAAAAACTCCGGGGACGACTTCAGTGGTACTGTTTACAAAACGCCGGATCCGCGATATCACGGACATATCATATTCTGATTGCATAGTACTATGTTAGTTTATATGGATTTTGGAGCCAGTTCCTCTGACTCAAATTTACTGATCGTATCCTGCCATTGTGATTCGGTAAGACCTAAACGTTCGAAGATTTCATCGACATACCGCAGGTAATAGTCATAGTCAAACAAATTTTCGAGCTCTTCCTCAGACAGGTATCTCATAACCTCTATGTCCGACTTAAGCAGGGTGAGGAAATTTCGCCTTCCCTTCCATGATTTCATGGCATTTCTCTGTACAATCTTATACGCATCCTGTCGACTGAGACCTTTATCTATAATAGCCAGCAGTACTCTCTGGGAAAACACCAGTCCTTTGGTCAACTCCAGGTTACGTTTCATATTTTTCGGATATACGAGTAATCCTTTCATTACCGAGGTGAAGATTGAAAGAGAATAATCCAGAAGGAAACAGGAATCCGGGAGAATTATTCGCTCAGCGGATGAATGGCTTATATCACGTTCGTGCCAGAGTGACATATTCTCCATGGCAGTAATTGAGTGTCCCCTTATCAGCCTGGCTATTCCGCAAACTCGCTCGCATAATTCGGGATTTCGTTTGTGCGGCATTGCCGAGGAGCCTGTCTGCCCGGCACTGAAGGGTTCTTCAACCTCCCGTGTTTCTGTTTTCTGGAGTCCCCGTATTTCGGTAGCAAATTTCTCAAGAGAGCTGGCAATAACTGCCAGGGTTGTCACAAACTGTGCGTGACGGTCACGCTGCAGAACCTGGTTCGATATCGGTGCCGGCGTCAATTTAAGTTTGACACATGCCTTTTCTTCAATTTCAGGCGATAATGTTGCGTAGGTACCTACAGCGCCTGATATTTTCCCAACCGCTATATTTTTAATAGCTTCATTCAACCTCTGACGGTTTCTGCTCATCTCTTCAAACCATATTGCGAGTTTAAGTCCAAACGATGTCGGCTCTGCATGGATTCCGTGGGTTCTCCCGATTATCGGTGTATATTTATATTTAATGGCTTTATCTGCAAGTACTTCAATCAGTTCCTTTATATCCTGAGACAGTATTTCCGCTGCTTCAAGAAGTTGAAGGCTGAGTGCGGTATCGGTTACGTCTTGTGAAGTAAGTCCCATATGGATGTACCTCGACTCAGGACCGAGACTCTCTGCTACTGCCCCTAGAAACGCTGTAGTGTCGTGGTGGGTTTCTTTGAGAATTTCTTCCATTCTCTTAAGGTTCACTCTGGCCATTTTAATCTTCGGTACTTCTTTTCGGGGTATTGCGCCAAGTTCAGCCCATGCTTCACATACTGCAATCTCTACATCAAGCCATTTGGCGAATTTGTTTTCATCTGCGGTCTTGAGTAACGCTCTATCATTTTCTATCCCCCCTGTAGCTCGCTGCGGTAATCGTCATACGCCTGTTGTACCTCGGGGTACTTTAGACCAAGAATTTCTGCTGCGAGATAAGCAGAATTCTTAACTCCAGCAGAACCGACAGCTACGGTCGCTACCGGTATTCCTGCAGGCATTTGTACAATAGCATAGAGCGCATCAATGCCTTTCAGTTCGCTGCCCGGAAGAGGGACACCTATCACTGGCAGGGTAGTCCAGCTTGCCAGTACTCCCGGAAGGTGCGCAGCCATACCTGCTGCGGCTATAATAACCTCTATTCCTCTGCTTCGCGCCTCCAGACCGTATTTACGAGCTTTCTCAGGAGTCCGGTGTGCTGAAATAACATTCAACTCGCAGTCGATTCCCATTTCCTTGAGGATATCAACAGCAGGTTGGACTGCTTCCATATCTGATTTGGATCCGAGAACTACACCTACCTTCGGCATTTCAATACCTCACAAACAATTAGTTTCAACCATTAGCATATTTGAAATATCAATAGACAGCCTATCGGGTGACAGGAATATTAGTGAGATTCCTGATTATTCATGAGGGCGATATCTCTGCGGTAATAACAACCTTCGAAACTAATATGGGGAATATTCTTATATACTTTTTCCCTTGCTTCATTCAGGTCTTTGCCCGTGGCAACGACGGTCAGTACACGCCCCCCATTGGTAAGTATTTCACCTTTTTCACCTGTTTTGGTACCGGCGTGAAATACCAGTATACCATCATCGACATCATCAAGTCCGTATATCGGGAAACCGGTTTTGTATTTTCCCGGATACCCGCTTGACGCCATTACCACACCGACGCAGGCTTCATCACCGCATTCGACAGTTACTTCATCGAGATTACCGTTTATCACGCTTTCGGCTACTTCTACCAGGTCCGTTTTCAGGCGAGGTAAAACAACCTGTGTTTCAGGATCACCGAATCGCGCATTAAACTCTATTACTCTCGGGCCTTCTTCCTCGATCATCAATCCCCCGTAAAGTACTCCCTTATATGGTCGTTTTTCTTTATCCATGGCCTTAATCGCGGGACGCATTATGTTTTTCATTACGGTGTCTCCTATTTCTGGAGTATAGCGCCAAGGAGGACTGAAACTTCCCATCCCTCCTGTGTTTGGGCCTTTATCACCGTCGTTAATTCGTTTATAATCACAAGCATTTGCCAGTAACGAAACGTTCTTTCCGTCAGAGAAAGTAAAGCAACTCATTTCCCACCCGTGCATACTCTCTTCAATTACTACCGTGTTACCGGCATCTCCCAGTACTTTTTCCTCCATTATACTGGCCAGGATATCTATTGCAGCGGCAATAGAGTTGGCAAAAATGGCACCTTTCCCTGCCGCAAGTCCGTCCGCCTTAATCCATAAGGGCGGAGTTTTCTGTTTTACATATTCTACCGCATGCCGGAAATCGGAGAAGCTGCTGCTTTTGGCACAGGGGATGGAGTATTTCTGCATCAGACCTTTTGCGAAAGCTTTACTCGATTCGATCTGTGTAGCGCCTTTTGTAGGTCCGAATATGGGTATGCCTATCGTTTGAAAACGGTCGACGATACCATCCGCGAGAGGAGTCTCAGGTCCGACAACTACCATATCTATACCTGTTTTCTGACAGGTCTTTGCCATTTCCTCGAAATTTGCCGGATTTAGATCCAGGTTTATCCCGATCATACCTGTACCAGCATTACCCGGAGCGATATATATCTCTTCTGTTTTTGGGCTCTGGGCGAGTTTCCATACGATTGTATGTTCTCTCGCACCGTTCCCGATAACAAGTATTTTCAGCTTCCACCCTCCATAATCAATATATTCTCAATTATTGTATTTATTCCCATTCAATTGTCGAAGGTGGCTTCGAGGTAATATCATATACCACGCGGTTTACTCCTGAAACCTCGTTTACTATCCTGTTGGAAATGCGAGCGAGTAGATCATAAGGAAGTCTTGCCCAGTCAGCGGTCATTGCATCTTCACTTGTTACTGCCCTTATTGCGACAAGGTAACCATAAGTCCTGTAATCACCCATTACTCCAACGCTTTTTACATCGGTAAGGACAGCAAATGTTTGCCAGAGCTGGCGGTATAATCCTGCTTTCTTTATTTCATTCATTACTATAAAGTCAGCAGAGCGAAGTATTTCAAGTTTTTCCCGGGTAACATCGCCGATAACCCGGATCGCTAGACCCGGACCAGGGAAAGGTTGACGCCAGACCATTTCTTCCGGCATGCCAAGCTCCAGCCCGACCTGGCGGACCTCATCTTTAAACAGGTAACGCAACGGTTCAACAAGTTTCATTCGCATTCTGGCGGGAAGACCCCCAACGTTATGATGACTTTTAATAACTGAGGAAGCTTTGCTGCCGGAAGCAGCACTCTCTATTACGTCGGGATATAATGTGCCCTGAGCAAGAAAATCAACTATTCCGATCTTGTTCGCTTCTTCTTCAAATACCTCGATGAATTCCTCGCCGATTATTTTTCGTTTTGTTTCAGGATCTGTTACTCCCCGAAGACGATAGAGAAATCTGTCTGCGGCATCTACCAGAATTATGTTCATGCCCAGATTTTCTTGGAAAACTTTAGACGTTCTTTCTACTTCTTCCCGTCGCAGGAGACCGTTGTCAACAAATATACAGGTAAGCTGGTCGCCGACAGCTTTATGAATGAGGGTCGCAACCACCGCTGAGTCCACACCTCCGGACAAAGCATTTATAACCTTTCCTTTGCCAATACGTTTTTTAATAGTATTAATGCTGTCGTTAATGAAGTTTACCGTTGTCCAGTTACCACTGCATCCGCAAATTTTATAAGCGAAATTTTTTAGTATAGTTTTTCCCTGAGGAGTATGGGCAACTTCCGGATGAAACTGGATACCATATATACCATCATTATTGCCTATAACAGCATAAGGCGAATTTTCGGTATAGGCGAGGGAAATAAATCCCGGAGGTATTTCTTCAACACGATCACCATGACTCATCCAAACGGGAGGTGAATCATCCAGTCCCTCGAATAACGGTGATGAATTATCACTGAAATGGAGAACAGAATATCCATATTCCTGCTTGGTACCGGGTGATACTATGCCCCCAAGTTGTTTTGTTATCGCCTGCATACCGTAACATATTCCCAGTACCGGAATGTGACTTTCATATATGTATGCAGGCGCCAGGGGGGCGTTTTTCTCATAAACACTTGCTGGACCACCGGAAAGTATAAAACCCTTAGGGTTGAGAGACTTTATTTTTTCCCATGGTGTGTCATAGGAAACAAGTTCACAATAGACCTGGCATTCTCTGATACGTCTGGCAATCAGCAGGCTGTACTGAGAACCGAAGTCAATGACGACAATAGATTCGTTTTCAGTGACATGAACATCCCCGGACACTACATCAGCTTTTTCGCTATCCACCCTTTGGGCAATCTCAAGGTAGGTGGATACCTCGATGTCACCGCTGGTTGTTACCCGATGGATATCAACATTAATTTCTTGCTTTTTTGTACGTCTAGGCACGTCTTTAAACTTGCCCTTCGTTAATTATAGTAATGCCATTTTTGCTCCGAGCGCTTTGCACCGGTCGAGAGCTTCGGCTGATGGTTCTCTCTGTGCGCCAACGTTGTCGGCGGATTTTTTTAAACCAAGGTTATTACAAAGTTTCGCCAAACTCTCCATCGCAACCTCGCCACCACCGCCATAACTGCCGAACACCGCATACGGTTTGTTATCGACTTTGCCTTTCAGAGTGAAGAAGGTACGGTCGAAAAAGTCCTTCATCATTCCGGCTTCGTAGCTGAAATAATTGGCCGTACCCATAATCACCGCATCACAGTTCATGAGATCATCAGCATCGGCATCAGCTGCTTTTTTCAATATCGACTCAGCTCCGGCGGAAGCTGCACCTTCCTTTATGGCTTTTGCCATTGCTTCTGTATTTCCACTTAGTGAGTGATAAAGAATCAATACTCTGGACATTTTCTTTATTTCTCCTTTCGTCAGGATACTCTATTATACATCAATCGACCAAATATCGTAATAGCTTCAAAACGGATTTTTGAGATATTCTTACCTGCGTAATCCTGTGATATACTGAACCCGGAGATATTATCCGATCCACGATAGGACGATGGCTACAGAATTGACTGATGATGTCAAGGTAAAAATAAAAAAGGGTATCACTATCCTTATGAACGGAGGCATTATCGCTTATCCTACCGATACTGTTTATGGACTTGGCGCCTGTTCGGACAATCCAAAATCGGTGAAAAGGATTTATAAAGTCAAAAACCGCCCGATGGATATGCCGCTTCCGTTATTACTGGCAGACGTCTCATGGATAGAACGATTAACAATATCAATCTCTGATACAGCCTGTAAGCTTATCGATGAGTTTTTACCCGGAGCTTTGACTCTGGTGGTGAAGAAGGCTGATTCTGTTCCGGATTTGATCAGCGGCGGGAAAAACACCATTGCTTTCAGGATTCCCGATCATCCAGTAACTATCGCTTTAATAAATGGTATTGGAAGACCTTTAATAGGAACAAGCGCAAATTTAAGCGGAAAACCCAGTGCATTGACCGCGGATGAAGTAAAAAGCCAGCTTGGTGATGAAATCGATTACATACTCGATACGGGACGATGCCCGGGAGGAATAGAGTCGACCATACTGGATGTGACCGGAGAAATACCGGTAATATTACGTGAAGGTGCCATATCACGAATAGTAATAGAAAAGGTTTGCCGGGTAACGGTTACTGGAGAGGAGAATTGATTATGAAAATAGCCATTGGTTGTGATCACAGGGGAATTGAGTTTAAAAAATCGGTCATAAAGGTAGTTGAACAGGCAGGCTATACCGTTAAGGATTTTGGCAGCTATACAGAGGATGCGGTCGATTACCCTGATATTGCGAAAGAAGTCGGCGAAGCAGTGGTTTCAGGCGACTATGACCGTGGGATCCTTATATGCGGAACAGGGATAGGTATGTGTATCGCGGCAAATAAAATCGATGGAATAAGAGCTGCCCTGTGCCATAACGACTTCTGCGCTCTCCGTTCCCGCCAGCACAATGACGCCAATGTATTATGTATGGGTTCTGAGATTGTTAAGGAAGAAATGCCGAAAATAGTCAATACGTTTCTCACTACGGAGTTTGAAGGCGGGAGGCACCAGCGCCGCGTCGATAAAATGAAGGATTTGGAATCTCAGGATGCCTGATTCTCAATACCCAAAAGCGATTCTGTTCGACCGGGATGACACCTTATCCGAACTGATGTAAAAAAGTGTTAATATGTAATATAGAGAAAGCATACAGAATAATTAACTATCGTTATACCGTATTAATTGATCCCAGCTTGACAATAAATTTTCTCTATGTTACTCTAACATCACGATGAAAGAAAGTCCGATTATTTTAGTACTCGTTATCTACTCGTAACCTGGCCTGTGGGAAGGATCAGCAAGGGCCGTCCCCACGGGACGGCCTTTTTTATAGATTAAAAAGCTGAATGATAAGGAGATAAAATGAGAAGTGACGCCATTACAAAAGGTATAGAACGGGCTCCGCACCGTTCTCTTCTTCACGCACTTGGCTGGAGCAAAGCCGACTCCGGTAAACCGATGATAGGAGTGGTTAACAGCTTTACGGAGATCGTTCCCGGTCATATTCACCTCAGAGAAATATCTAAAGCAGTTAAAGAAGGTATTTCAGCCGGAGGAGGAGTTTCTTTTGAGTTTAATACTATCGCCGTATGCGACGGGATAGCGATGAATCACCCCGGCATGAAATACAGTCTTCCAAGTCGAGAATTAATTGCTGATTCTATCGAAATAATGGCTGAAGCGCACCAGTTCGACGGACTAGTATTTATTCCGAACTGCGACAAGATAGTGCCGGGAATGCTGATGGCAGCGATAAGGTTGAATATACCATCGATATTTATCAGCGGTGGTCCGATGCTTGCCGGTCAGCAGTACAAGAACGGTAAATTCGAGAAAGTAGACCTGATCTCGGTATTCGAATCTGTCGGTAAGGTAGCAAGCGGAAAGATGACAGAAGAAGAACTGATCGAGCTGGAAGAAATTGCCTGTCCCGGCTGTGGAAGCTGCGCTGGTATGTTTACAGCAAATACCATGAATTGTGCCACGGAAGCAATGGGAATGGCACTGCCTGGTAATGGGACTATTCCGGCGGTTGACGGAAGAAGGCGACAACTGGCAAAGGCAGCCGGAGAAAGATTGGTAAAACTCGTCGAGGAAAATATCAAACCTCTGGATATAATAACTCCCGACTCGATTCATAATGCATTCAGCGTCGATATGGCTCTCGGTGGCAGCACGAATTCCGTTTTACACCTGATGGCGGTAGCTAACGAAGCAAAGATAGACTTCGACCTGGTAAAAGTGAATGAGATAAGCCAGAATACGCCCCATATTTGCCTGTTAAGTCCGGCGGGTTCGAACAGGATCGAAGACCTGGACAGGGCGGGTGGTATTCCTGCCGTAATGAAACAGCTTAATAAACAAATGAAAAAAGACGCCCCAACGGTTTCAGGGAAAAAGGTTTCCCAGATAATTAGTGAAGCCGTTATTGTCGATAGAGATATTATCAGGCCGGTCACCAATCCATATTCGAAAGTTGGCGGTATCGCTATTCTGTTCGGCAACCTTGCTCCTGAAGGAGCGGTTGTTAAACGGGCAGCGGTCGCACCCGAGATGATGGTACACGAGGGACCGGCAAGAGTATTCGATTCTGAAGAAGAGTCCATGCCGGCTATTATGAATGGCCAGATCAAACCGGGGGAAGTGATCGTTATCCGGTATGAGGGCCCCAAGGGTGGTCCGGGAATGAGAGAAATGCTTACCCCCACCTCATTATTAAGCGGTGCCGGTCTTGACAGCGCAGTAGCGCTCCTTACCGATGGACGCTTTTCCGGCGGGAGCCGTGGTGCGGCTATCGGTCATATATCACCTGAAGCAGCCGGGAGAGGACCGATTGCTGCCGTCAAAGACGGAGATATCATTAAAATAGATATACATAACTGTAAACTGGACGTCGATTTGAGTGAAAAAGAGATAAACGACCGCCTGGCTGAACTGCCTGAGTTTGAACCCAGGATAAAGACGGGCTATCTGAGCAGGTATGCGGAGAAGGTGTCATCAGCCAGTACTGGTGCGGTGTTCGTGTAACAGGAGGGGTTTAGTACCATGAAAATGACCGGTGCCCAGATAATATTTGAATGTATGGTGAAGGAGGGAGTTGAAGTTGTCTTCGGCATCCTCGGTGGTGCTGTTTTACCTTTATACGATACGTTACCTCAATATCCTCAGCTTCACCATGTCCTTGTCCGGCACGAGCAGGGTGCAGCTCATGCGGCTGATGGATACGCGCGAGTTACCGGAAAAGTCGGCGTGTGTTTCGCCACCTCCGGACCCGGTGCGACTAATCTGGTTACCGGTATAGCGAACGCGCACCTGGATTCGGTCCCAATGGTAGCTATAACCGGTCAGGTTGCCAGGCCGTTTATTGGTAAAGATGCTTTCCAGGAAGTGGATATTACAGGGATCACACTGCCGATTACCAAGCATAATTATCTGGTACGAAATGCTTCTCAGATGGCGGAAACAGTCAAAGAAGCATTTTACCTGGCCAGGACAGGAAGACCCGGTCCTGTCCTGATCGACGTGCCAAAAGATGTCTTTACCGAGGAAGTCGAGTTTAATATGCCAAACCGGGTTAATATCGCCGGTTATAAGCCTACTTTGCAGGGACATCCCACACAGATAAAGAAGGCAGCCAAGTTAATTAACGAAGCGAACCAGCCGGTAATACTTGCCGGTAGGGGTGTATTGATATCAGGTGCCAGTGCCAAACTAAAGCAACTGGCTGAAACCGCTCAGATACCGGTAGTGACCACGCTGCTTGGGATAAGTTGTTTTCCGGAGACTCATATTCTGAATTTCGGAATGGTTGGTATGCATGGCTTGGCAGCTGCCAACATGGCGCTTTACGAAACCGATCTGATAATAGCGATCGGAATGAGATTCGATGACCGTGTTACTTCAAATGTAAGTACTTTTGCGCCCAAGGCGAAGATTATACATATTGATATTGACCCGGCAGAAATAGGAAAGAACGTTCGTGTCGACGTACCTATTGTTGGTGACGTGAAAGTAGTTCTGAATGAGTTGAATAAACTGGTTGAATCCAGGCAGAACCTGGGTTGGTTTGAACAGCTGGACACCTGGCGTAAAGAACATCCTTCAACTTACATTAGAGAGTCTGAAGGAATCTTACCTCAGTATGTCGTAAGGAAAATATATGAGGCTACGAAGGGTAACGCAATAATAACAACCGGTGTCGGCCAAAACCAGATGTGGGCCGCTCAGTATTACCTGTTTGATAAACCTAACACCTTTGTTTCATCGGGCGGACTGGGAACAATGGGATTCGGTTTACCGGCAGCTATCGGTGCCAAGATAGGCTGCCCGGATGAGACCGTATGGTGTATCGACGGCGACGGAAGTTTCCAGATGACAATACAGGAGCTGGCTACCATAGCCCAGGAGAGGGCTGCTGTGAAGATAGCAATTTTGAATAACGGTTTTCTGGGAATGGTAAGACAGTGGCAGGAAATGTTCTATGACAAGAGATACGTGGCAACACCATTGAGTGGACCCGATTTTGTGAAGATTGCTGAAGCATACGGAATAGGCGGAGTACGGGTGAAAAACAAGATAGACGTAATTCCTGCTATTGAAAAAGCTATGGCTGAAGACGGTCCTTTCCTGTTGGACTTCAGCGTTGAACCCGAGGAAAACGTTTATCCCATGGTCCCGCCGGGAGAAGATATTAACGCGATGGTTGAAGAACCTCGCGAGACTGTCAAAGTCGATTCGCAAAAAATAAAAACTCGTAATATGTAGGAAAAAGGGGTGACGATATGGCACCTGCAAAACATACACTTATAGCGCTTGTTGAAGACAAACCCGGTGTCTTGAACAGGATGGCAAGCCTGTTTAGACGCAGGAGTTTTAACATCGAGAGTATTGCTGTCGGACGAAGTGAGGTACCGAACATATCTCGTACAACCATAGTCGTCGATGGAACTACCACGTCGGTCGAACAGGTCAGGAAACAACTCGACAAGATTATCGATGTAGTGAGAGTGGTTGAACTGAGTGATGAAGATACCATAAGCAGGGAACTGGCTCTGGTAAAAGTAAAAGCTAATTCGGCAACCAGGAGTGAAATCATGCAGATCGTGGATATTTTCAGAGCTAATATTGTTGATGTCAGCCCTGATTCACTAACTGTCGAAGTTACCGGCGATGAGAATAAGATCGACTCTTTACTTACCTTACTTCAGGGTTTCGGTATCAGGGAATTAGCGAGAACCGGAAGAATAGCAATGATAAGAGGATTACTCAGTCCGTTGCAGAGTGAAAAAGATTCGTCAAACGCTCGTGCGAAAAAGAAGAAGGAACAAACAAGTGTTGACGCATATTGATTTACACTTGTTTCTGAAGTATTATCGAAGTAAATATCAGGAGGCGTAAAATGTATCATCGAATGCTGGTCCCACTGGATGGTTCGGAACTTGCGGAAGTTGTGTTTACTTACGCAAAGGAACTCGCCGGAAGGCTGGATATCGATGTTACCCTACTACACGTCGCTTCACCCGCCGGTAAAAGCATGTTGCCGATGCAGCAGGCATATATCAAGCGCGCCGCTGAAAAAGTGAAAAGACAAGCCAGAGAAGTCCAGCAGATTATGGGGATAGAACAGGCAGCCGAAGCTGTAAAGGTGAAAGGTGAAATTGTCGAAGGGTATCCGGCCGACGAAATTTTAAAATATGCGGAAGAGAATGAGTTCGATATTATCCTGATGGCGGCAAGAGGTCATTCCGGTCTGAAACGATGGAGTATAGGAAGCGTAGCCACCAAGGTACTGAGCGCCTCGAAAATACCTGTCTGGCTGGTAAGAGCTGACCATACTCCTGATCAGCCTTACGATGAATGGCCGACAAAGACACTCCTGGTTCCTTTAGATGGATCCGATCTGGCAGAAGAAGTGATACCTCATGTCGAAATACTTGCCAGACAGAAGGGTGAAGAATCGCTTGAGGTAGTTTTATTGAGGGTCGCCGAGACACCCAGTATTCCATCGTATTACGGCCCAGAACTTTCCGGCGTATCGCTTAACTGGGGTGAATTCATGCAGCAGGAAGAGGTAAGACGTAAAAAATCCTCAATAGAATATCTTGAAAGAATCGAAAAACAACTGAAGGCAAAGAGTATAGCAGTAAAAACAGTTGTGGTCGAAGGTAAGGCCAATGACGAGATAATTAACTACGCCAACAGTAATCCATATACTATGATAGTAATTGCCAGTCACGGGCGTTCCGGAATAAGCAGACTGGTATACGGAAGTGTCGCGGCAAATCTTCTTAACGGGGTTACCTGTCCGATATTTATGGTTAAGCCAAAGCCAAAAGAAAAAGACAAAGAAAAAGAGAACGAATAATTAGACTGAGTATCATGTATCCAATTATTGACATAAAAACTGCTGGGAGGAATATCCTCATCCTTACCAACCCCTCTCTGAAACAAGGGAGGGGGCATACCCGCATATTTAAATAATAAATGAGGAGAAATATTTCTACGAGGGACATCGTTACAAGATGATCCCCCCAGGAGGCAATAATGGATAAAGTAATAATATTCGATACCACGCTAAGAGACGGTGAACAGGCGGCCGGGGCTACCCTGAATATCCAGGAAAAGGTTGAAATCGCCAGACAGTTGGAAAAACTGGGCGTCGACGTTATTGAAGCCGGTATGCCCGTGAACTCGCGAACCGAACTGGAAGCGGTCGCACTGATAGCAAAGGAAGTACGCAATGCCACGATTTGCGGTCTGGCACGGGCACTTCCCGCTGATATTGATAAAGCATGGGAAGCGGTCAAAGAAGCCGCGGATCCTCGCATACATGTATTTCTCTCCGCGTCAGATATCCACATAATGCACCAGTTAAAGAAAAGCCGCAACGAGATCCTGGAAATGGCAAGGGCAGGTGTGGTCAGGGCAAAAAGATATCTACAGAACGTGGAATTTTCGCCGATGGACGCCAGTCGAGCCGAACCCGAATATATCTACCAGATTCTTGAAGCAGTGATAGACGCCGGAGCTACGACTGTGAACATCCCGGACACAGTTGGTTATGCAATGCCGGATGAATTTGGGAACCTTATCGAAGGCATTTTGAACAATGTATCCAATATAGACCAGGCGATTATCAGCGTTCACTGCCATAACGATCTTGGCATGGCTGTAGCCAACAGCCTGGAAGCCATCAGGCGTGGGGCGAGACAGGCAGAGTGTACTATAAACGGTATAGGTGAAAGAGCCGGCAATGCTTCACTGGAAGAAATTGTGATGTCTCTCAAGACCCGCCGTGATTTCTATAATCTCGAAACAGGGATCGATACGACACAGATATATAAAACCAGCAGACTGGTCAGCGATCTGACAGGGTTCCCGGTACAGCCTAATAAGGCAATTGTTGGCGGAAATGCCTTCCGGCATGAGTCCGGTATTCACCAGGATGGTGTCATCAAAATGCCGATCACCTATGAGATCATCGAACCTCAGTCAGTCGGAATACCTGCCAGTACCCTGGTTCTTGGGAAATTAAGTGGAAGGCATGCCTTCAGGGAGAGACTGGCGGAACTGGGCTATAGCCTGACAGAAGAAGAATTTACCCAGGCATTTGCCGCGTTCAAAGAACTAGCCGAAAAGAAAAAAGGAATAACCGACAGGGATATAGAATCGCTTCTGGCTGAGGAAAAGCGTACCGTTACCGAAGATTACCGACTGAATCGCATACAGGTAACTTGCGGTGACAAGGGTATGCCGACAGCTGCTGTCCGGCTTATCACCCCGGATGAGCGCGTGATAGAGGATGCTGCGCTTGGAACAGGACCTGTCGATGCAGTATACAAGGCAATCAACCGTCTCGTTGGTGTCAAGAATAAACTTACCGAATTCAGTGTAAAGTCGGTAACGGAAGGTATCGACGCTATCGGCGAGGTACTTATAAGGATTGAAAGCGACGGTATATCCTATACCGGGCGCGGCGCAGATACTGATATTATCGTTGCCAGTGCAAGAGCTTACCTTAACGCGCTGAACCGTCTTCTTGCTGCCAAGCGAGTTTTTTAAAGATTGTCCGGCGGCGAAAGGAGTATACTGGTAAAAACAATCAGCCTTTTTCCAGAAAAAGCTTAAGAATAATAAGAGGTATGAAAAGTGACATTAGTTGAAAAGATTTTGGCTGCCCATTCGGGGAAAGAAAGTGTCAGCCCCGGCGAATTTATTAATGCCAGGGTCGATATCGTCCTGGCTAATGATATTACAGCACCGATAGCCATCAAGGAATTCAGGAAGATCGGTGTTGATAAAGTTTTCGATCCTGCGAAGATTGTAATGGTAGCCGACCATTTTGTGCCGAATAAAGATATTCTCTCTGCTGAGCAAGTTAAGTTCATGCGGGATTTTTGCATCGAACAGGGTATAAAATGCTATGACGTCGGTGAAATGGGTATAGAGCACGTACTGCTTCCGGAGCAGGGGATAGTGCTTCCCGGAGATGTGATAATCGGTGCAGACTCTCATACATGCACCTACGGCGCGGTCGGGGCATTTTCGACCGGAATGGGCTCGACGGATATAGCTTCAGCGATGGCTACCGGATATATATGGATAAAAGTACCCCAGACAATCAAGTTCGTGTACAACGGTAGATTGAGTAAATGGGTTGGCGGTAAAGACCTGATACTTCATACTATTGGCGATATTGGCGTGGACGGTGCGCTGTATTCGGCAATGGAGTTTACCGGGAAGGCTATTAACAGTCTTCCCATGGATGGAAGATTTACCATGGCGAATATGGCTATTGAAGCCGGAGCGAAAGCAGGGATATTCCACGTTGATGGTAAAACATCGGCTTATCTCAAACTTCGGGCGAAACGGGAATACACTGTTTACGAACCGGATGATGATGCCGAATATGAAAAAATTATCGAGTACGACGTTTCGTCACTCGAACCGCAGGTATCTCTTCCCCACCTGCCGTCCAATGCCAAACCGGTAAGCCAGGTAAAAGGAATAAAAATCGATCAGGCTGTAATCGGGAGTTGCACAAACGGTCGTCTCGAGGATTTGCGACTTGCTGTCGAGGTACTTAAAGACAGGCATGTACACCCGCGTGTACGCTGTATAATCATACCTGGAACTCAGCAAGTGTACCTTGATGCCCTTAAAGAAGGTATTATTGAAAAATTTATAAAAGCGGGGGCTGCTGTCAGTACTCCTACCTGCGGACCCTGCCTGGGTGGTCATATGGGTGTATTGGCAGAAGGAGAAAAATGCGTCTCGACAACGAACCGTAATTTCATCGGACGAATGGGTCATACGAAATCCGAAGTTTACCTTGCCAACCCGGCTGTGGCTATGGCAAGCGCTATTACCGGTGAGATAACCGGACCTGACAATTTGTAAATCACCCGTCATTAATAATTCCCGACATAGTCGGGACGAAAGGTTTTAATGTATTAGAAAATAGAGTCTTCGATCTTCTTCGGCAGACCTTAAAATCAAAAGGTGAACTTAACGAGAAATACCCCGGAGGACTCGAAGGACAGGCAGCCGGCTTGAGAAAGAGGGACACATCATCTAACCTGACCGTAAAGGAAAACTCAAAAAAGTAAAGGACTACGAAAAAAGTCTGGTCGAAGTATAGACTTAAAACTTCACTTAATGGGAGAGTAAAAATTGCGGAAAAAACTACAGATTCCAGGTTTATTCTATATCACGCATATTAATAATATTCCTTCCATTTTAAGTAACGGGATATATTGTCATGATAGGATAGAACGTGAAAATATCGATTTTACTCCAATATATGATAAAGGAATAGTAAGTAATAGAAAAGGAATAAGAACTCCTGACGGCCATACGTTATGGAGTTTAACAAATTTATATTTTCAGCCAAGAAATCCAATGTTGTATCGAGTTATCAATGAGAAACCCATTAATGACATTGCTGTAATTTCAGTTCGTCCTGAAATTCTCGAACGTCTTGATGTTTATATTACTACAGGTAATGCAGCACATTCATCATCAGAGATTTTATCTATAGGTGAAGGATTGAAATCACTCTCCCGAATTATGAAAGAGACGAATATTGAGTACTGGAAAGAACAAGATGGATCAAAAAGACGAATCATGGCTGAGTGCCTTGTTCCAGATGTAGTACCACCAAACCTTATTCAGACTATTTATGTTGCTACTCGAAACGCAAAAGAGAATTTGGAACAGAAGATACCAAGTAATATGCCTATTGTTACCGAACCAAACATGTTTTTCCACCCATTAATGATCCGAAATATTACAAATAGATTATATCTTGCGGAAGGAGACATGTTCTTTTCTAAAGCACAAACTATAACCATTAGCGTAAATACAGTTGGCATTATGGGGAAAGGACTTGCATCAAGGACACGATATCAATTTCCAGACGTGTATGTCTACTACGAAGACTTATGTAAAAAAAGAAGATTAACGATGGGTAATCCAAAAATTTATAAACGTGAATCTTCATTAGATTATGAATTATCTGATGATCCCGGAACATTAACGAACGGCAATTCTGAAAAATGGTTTTTATTATTCCCAACAAAAAGGCATTGGCGTGAAAATTCAGATATTAATGGTATCGAAGAAGGATTAATATGGTTGTCTAATAGTTATAAAAAAGAGGGTATAAAGTCCTTAGCAATACCTGCTTTGGGATGTGGATTAGGTAAACTTGAATGGAAAGATGTCGGGCCTTTAATGTGTAAGTATTTATCTAAACTTGATATTACTGTAGCGATATATTTACCAGCTGAAAAACATACACCAAAAGAATATTTAAGCAGCGAGTATCTTCTTAGTTAAAGTCACACTAAAATATTAGGTATGGAGATATTATTAACAAATATTCATTCTAGGAGACTAAATAATGCTGAAAGGGAAAGTACATAAATACGGAGCGGATGTAAATACGGACGAGATTATACCGGCACGCTATTTATATCTGTCCGAACCGGATGAACTGGCAGAGCACTGCATGGAGGATATAGACGCTGACTTCCTGAAAAGGGTTGAACCGGGAGATATTATCGTGGCGACAACCAATTTCGGATGCGGTTCATCACGTGAGCACGCACCGATAGCGATAAAAGCTTCAGGTATATCGTGTGTCATTGCGAAAAGCTTTGCCCGTATATTCTTCCGAAATTCCATCAATATCGGTTTACCGCTGCTTGAATGCGAAGAAGCGGTGGATGGGATTGAGAATGGTGATGTCGTGGAAGTCGACCTGGCCAGTGGGACGATAACTAATACGAACAGCGGTAAGACATATACCGCAAAACCGTACCCTGGATTCATGGGAGAATTGATCGCTGCTGGTGGCTTAATAGAATACACGAAGAAAGAAGTTGAGAAACTGAGGAGGAGTTAATGCAATTCACTATTGCTGTATTGCCGGGTGATGGCATAGGCGTAGATGTCTGTACTGAGGCGGTTAAAGTGCTGAAAACCGTCGGGAAGAAGTACGGTCATGATTTCAAATTAAAAGAGGGACTTATCGGCGGAATTGCCATAGACGAAACCGGCGAAGCTCTACCGAAAGAAACTCTTAAGATATGCAGGAGTTCCCAGGCAGTTATGCT
>MGML01000080.1:0-163 GCA_001796415.1 Chloroflexi bacterium RBG_13_46_14 | reverse complement strand
GTTAAGATATTCGGTCTTTATGAACCGATTCATGGCAGCGCGCCGCGGCGCGCCGGATTGAACATGGCTAATCCCATCGCTACCATCCTTAGCGCCGCCATGATGCTGCGCTATTCGTTAGCCCTGGAAAAAGAGGCACAAGCGGTTGAAAAAGCTGTTGAAG
>MGML01000079.1:3849-4445 GCA_001796415.1 Chloroflexi bacterium RBG_13_46_14 | reverse complement strand
ACTTTCATGGTAACCGGAGCTACGATGATGTCCAAAGTTTTATCGCCTTGAATAAACTCTTTTATTTTTATGGACTTCTTCTTGCTTATACATTCTTCATAAGCTCCTTTGAGATTTACTTTTTCTCCAAATGCATCTTCGATTTGTTTAATATTCGTCGGAATCTCACCCAAATTTATAAATTGCCGGGCTGAAGAATTATAATGGACGATGTTGAATTCACGATCAGTCAGGATAAACCCGATAGACATAGCATCGATAGAAGATGAAAGCCTAGCCTTCTCCCTCTGAAGCTGAATCCAGCCTTCGGATATCTGAACTTGAGCTAACTCTAAAGCTTTGTTTTTCTCGGACAGCTCCTGGGTCCTCTCGGTAACTTTATTTTCAATGGTCTCATGGACTTCTCGTTCGTAGGTGATGTCACGAAATACTATAACAGCTCCGATCACTTCATTACCGGAAATTAAGGGGGAAATGGCAATAGAAACGGAAAAGGCTTTCCCGGTTTTCTTGGTCCGGTAATGGTAGTCATCAAGCATTGTTGTTAACCGAGCTTTGCGGTTTTTTAGGGACTGGTAAACAGGGTACTGTTCGAT
>MGML01000079.1:3306-3755 GCA_001796415.1 Chloroflexi bacterium RBG_13_46_14 | reverse complement strand
TGTTTGTTGACGGATAGTATCTGCATTTGCGGATCCACTACTACCAGTCCTTCGTTAATGGACGAAACGACTGCTTTGGCTGTATCGCGCTCTTTCTTAATATCTTCTTCCAGCTTCCGGGTGTCATCAAGAACATTCATCAGGGCGAGTTTTGTATCGTTAATTTCTTTCATGTTCAGCTGTAATTGTCGGGAAATTCCCTCCGCCTGTTCGCGTCTATATTTCTCCTCAACGGACTCTTCTACTTTTTTCTGCAGCTCTTCGCGGGATAAAAAGGCAATCCGTTCGTGCTCAAGTAGCTCATAGGGCAATACTTTCAGATACTGGACAATAATATCGTAGTCATAATGGTGACGGAAAAAATCGAAGGCCTTCTGAACTACATCTGCCGCTGCATCTTTCCCGGATATTCGGATAATTTCCTCATAAAGAGCCGTGTAGAGGGTTTT
>MGML01000079.1:2990-3240 GCA_001796415.1 Chloroflexi bacterium RBG_13_46_14 | reverse complement strand
TCCGGTGATTTCAACACGCACATTCTCCAAAATAGTTCCATGAGTGACACGGGAGACAATTTGCTGTAAACGCTCTATTCCGACGTGCTCAACAACGTAGATAACCAAACCGTAAACACCTACCCTAAACAGGCATATATAATAAATCGGGCCTTTCAGAAAAATCAGCCGTAATGGCGTGTGAAAGGTCTGATATTTGAACACGGTCTTTATTTCATCCCGCAGGGTTTCTCTGGTATAGTTTTTCTGA
>MGML01000079.1:2367-2943 GCA_001796415.1 Chloroflexi bacterium RBG_13_46_14 | reverse complement strand
AATCGGGATATAGGCAACTTCCCGGTCTTTAACCGGTAAATATCTGGCTTTCTCATACGCCTGACGCGCTATAGTGGTCAATTCCGGGTTGTTGATAAGGCCCAGCGTATATTGAATCAACTTGTCTGCTTCTGAACCAGAATCTGACCGATTTGAAAATTTACCCAGTATCGAGCGTATTAGAGACAACATATACTAACTATTTTTCGATTTTTCCAACTCTTTTTTGAACTCAATCATTTTGAGCTCCCGGTCGACCATGAACTTATTCATCTGTTCCAGTTCTTCAGTATGCTTTTTCAGGTCCTCTTCTATTTTTTTACGTTGGCTGATATCGCGAAGGAATACAACGAGCGATCCGCTATCTCCCGGTATATATTGAACACTAACTTCAACATCGATAATGCTCCCGTCTTTCCTGCGGTGCCGGGTTTCAAAGCGATCCCCACCGGTTTCAATTATTTTTTGAATACGTTGTGCAGTTTCTTCTGGTTTTTCTATTGCTTCCATATCTGTAATTTTCATCTTTAGCAGTTCTTCACGGTCATATCCAATGAGCTGGCAGTATGCATCATT
>MGML01000079.1:1299-2350 GCA_001796415.1 Chloroflexi bacterium RBG_13_46_14 | reverse complement strand
CGTCCGTATCCGTCATCCAAAATCCATCGATACTGGTTTGCAGAATGGTTTTGATCTTTTCTTCTCTTCTGGCTATCAGTACATTCATCTGCTCCAGTTCGGCTACTTTCCGGTTCAGTTCTTCTGTTCTTTGGGCTACCTGCTGTTCCAGACTACTTTTCAGCTTCTCCAGATCTGCTGTTTTTTCCTTAACCTTACTCTCCAGATCGAGATTTATTGTCTCCAACTGTTTTTTTGCTTCTTTTAACTCTGTTGTCCTTTCCGTAACCAGAGTTTCTAGACCTTCTTTTGATTTTTTCAGGTCACTAATCATACGATTAAATCCGATAGCCAATGTCTCAATTTCCCCTTCAAGATCCGATGTATCCATATTCACATCGAGATTTCCCAGACTCACCTTTTGAGTAAGATCAACTAATCGACTGATGGGATTCATCGTCAAAAATATTACTATACCGCTTATCAATGAAATAATAAGAAGGACGATACCCAGACGGACAAACATACTGGTCTCGATAGTACTGATCAGTGATACAATCGAAGACATATCCATGACCGTCACGAGAACATATTCCTGATTGGGAATTTCTTTATAGGCAAGAACCCATTTCTTATCCTTATCGGGGATAATCCCACCTTCTTTGGAGAGTATTTGTTGTTTCATTTCTGACGATAGGTTGGTATAAAATGATTCTCCATCATTTTTTTCATTAGGAACGAATGTACCTCCGTTTTTCTCTATGAAAAAAGAGGTGAGATTTTCGTCGTATTTCTCACTCACAAGTGTCTTCATCAAATCTGCATCATGTACCAGCGATAGTTCCTTTGCCATGAGCGCTGTTTGGTTGGAAAGATACCGCGTTGATACATCAAACAATTTTTGGTTCAGATTGCCTCTGATAAAAAAGAGTAAGGTGGCAATTGGGAATAGAGAAAAAATAAGAAACCAAATAGTCAACTTGGATGCTACTGTATTTTGTATTCCCTGAAACAGATTTTTCATAGTTTTTGCCCGATATGCTTCTTGTATTTGAAAAATACGATCAACAAA
>MGML01000079.1:912-1183 GCA_001796415.1 Chloroflexi bacterium RBG_13_46_14 | reverse complement strand
AGACGTAATCAGAATCGTCAGTGACAATTCTATGACAACACCTTTGGCAATATCAGTATATAGTTGCACAAAGGGTGTTGGGTCCTGGTAGAATACTTTCGACCCGACCGCAAAACCAGTTACAGCAAAGGCATAATAATAAACCAGGACGGAAACGATCCAGCTTGTAATCATAGAAAGGCCGGTAAAACGCTTATAAATAACCTTTTTATAAATAAAACCCATCCATAAAGCTCCTGTTATATGGGCAAGCAGACTGGACAAGGGAATT
>MGML01000079.1:681-903 GCA_001796415.1 Chloroflexi bacterium RBG_13_46_14 | reverse complement strand
TCAGCGATTCCTGCCAGGATGCCTATAATAACTCCCCCTATCGGACCGGTTAGAGCGGATCCAATGGTAGTAAAGGATTCACGGGGATCGGTAATCACACCTGTTCCCGGAATTGGAAAATGTATCCCTGCTACCACGATAGTCAGGGCGACTAGTCCAAAACCAAGGCTAACCGCCAGCGGTTTAAGAGACAGTGGCGTATCTTTTTTTATCATTGTATTT
>MGML01000079.1:338-586 GCA_001796415.1 Chloroflexi bacterium RBG_13_46_14 | reverse complement strand
TAAAATAATGCTAGACGGATATATTCAATTTAACTTTCAGATCTCCAATCTCCTTTTTAAGTTCTATCATTTTCAACTCCCGACCAATCAATACATAATTGAGTCTCTCGACCTCTTTCAACTTCTCTTCTAATATTTTTTTGGAATCTGCCAACTCCTGCGTCCGCTCTCTAACCTTGGCTTCCATTTGATCTTTGGTGGCCATAAATGCCTGGGCTTTCTGAAGCGATTCAAACATGTCATTTAAA
>MGML01000079.1:0-136 GCA_001796415.1 Chloroflexi bacterium RBG_13_46_14 | reverse complement strand
GGCCTAACTTTGCGGAATCACGGCTGGATTTCGAATAAATTAATCCGATTTTTTCCTGCCAATATGATGAAATGGGAAGAGTCGTCAGGGCTTGATCGGAACCGGAATAATAATATGTCATTTCAGACGGCTGGTC
>MGML01000078.1:4589-8902 GCA_001796415.1 Chloroflexi bacterium RBG_13_46_14 | reverse complement strand
CCGGCGTTATATGTTCATCGCTCCCTGGATGGCCATATGGCCCGGTTTGTGCCTTGCAATTGTCGTCTGGGGTATGAATATGTTCGGCGATGGTGTGAGGGACGTTCTTGACCCGAGATTACGGGGTGGCCTGGGAAGCTACAGACTGAATGCCAATAAGCTAGAAAAAGTACTCAATAAGGTGAGGGGCGAAGATAACACCAGGTAGGTTCGTCCTTGGCACTTGTGTTCATACCAAATGGTACTTTTTCAAAATAATATCCCAGTCAAGGTTTTGTGATGTATGTCTTGAGTCAATCCAATCTTTCTGGAATCATTTTCTAAGTTATGATTTTTATAGTAAGCAAAATCTTAGATATTAAGAAAGGAGCGTTCACCAGATGAATCGAGTCATGACTATGCAGGAGGCGATCTCCAGGTACATCAAGAGTGGAGACCTGCTTTTTATAGGCGGAATGCACCCCGGAGAGGAACTATCCAATGTGTAATAAAGTAATGAGTATGAGTGAAGTTGTTAAACGGAATGTCGAATCCGGTGACATTCTGTTTATCGGAGGCGCCCAGCACGGGACACCATCAGCGGCTGTAAATGAAATAGTTCGTCAAAAAATTATCCACCTGACGATAATATCCGTACTCAATAACACTTCCCCGCTTATCGTCGAAGGCCTGGTTGATAAGGTATTAACGGGCTATTCAATGACCGACGAGCGTCGTTCTTACCCGCTTCAGAGAGCCAGAGAGAAGTTTAATGTAAACGTAGAGTTCGAGGAATACTCTCACTTCGGGATATCACTTGCTCTTTTTGCCGGTTATATGGGAATCCCCTTCATACCGACAAAAAGTCATTTAGGTTCCGATATGATGAAGTACA
This sequence comes from Chloroflexi bacterium RBG_13_46_14, assembly GCA_001796415.1. The sequence continues at coordinate 8,028 of MGML01000078.1, read as the reverse complement.
ACGATAACATCAAATCAATAGAGAGCCCCTTCACGGGAGGTCAAATAGGTGTAATCAAGGCAGTGGTGCCCGATGTCGGGATACTTCACGTGCAGAGATGCGACGCCGAAGGCAATGCCCAGAAATGGGGCAGCCTGGGAGTAGACTTTGAAGGGATTAATGCCAGCAGAAAAGTCATTATCACCACCGAAAAGATCGTAGAGAGTGATGTAATTCAACGCGATCCTAACCGAACCATAATAGCCGGTTTCCGGGTCAACGCGGTCATAGAGCAGCCATTCGGCGCTTAACCCGGGCATCTCGTAGGCTGCTATAATGACGGACCTGTGAGCTTTGGCGGTATGCAGGGTGAAGAAGGCTGGGAGAAATATGTTCATACGGATATCTATGGTGTGAAAGACTGGAACGAATATCTGGAAAACCTTAAAAATATAAATGGAGAAGATTTTCTGGATAAACTCAGGATAAAGGAACCGCTGTTGAGCGAACCGATTATTACCGGTATGTAAGTAATGTTCAGAGGATAATCGAACGGAGGCAACGATGAGTAAGGAAAATAACTCCGAAGTATATACCGCGGTTGACCAGATGATAATATCGGCAGCCCGTCAGATTAAAAACACTGATGTTGTTTACACCGGGGTAGGTTTTCTGATAGAAGCTGCAATACTGGCTAAAAACCTGCACGCTCCTCACTGTACGATAATTCTTCAAAACGGCATAGTACGGGCCAGCCTTTGTAGATTACCCTACACAACAGATACCATGGAGTCTCAACTGTTAGCCGAACAGTTGACCGGGTTATTCCACGTGAATTGTATGGCACAGGCCGGTCACCTTACTCTCGGATTTATGGGCGGTGGACAGATCGATCAGTATGGAAACGTAAACGACCATGTCGTAGGCGATTATCATAAACCAGTACACCGGTGGATGGGAAGCGGCGGAGCTAACGACCTGATGAGTTTCTGCAAACGTACCATTATAATCCTTGAGCAGAATAAACGCAGATTCCCTGAGAAGGTTGACTTCAATACCTGCCCGGGCTATTTTGATGGCAAACCAAATCGAAGAAAAGAAGCAGGGTTGCCTTCCGATAACGGTCCGGTTGCGGTAATAACAAACCTGGCAACCTATAATTTTGAAAACGGTGAAATGACGGTAAAAACCGTCCATACCGGCTGTGGAATAACTCTTGACAAGGTAAAAGAAGAAATCGGGTGGGATGTAAAGGTATCCGATGATCTTTCGGATACCGAACCGCCTACAGATGAAGAGTTACGTGTATACCGTGAAAAGATTGTTGCCGAAAGAAGAGTCATGCATTTTCGTCGCCCTGACGAGGAAGAAAAAACACAAAAGTCAAAATAAGGATACTGACAAAAGGAGATAAATATAATGGCAGAGATAGTAAGATGTATTAATCCTACGGGAATTTCAGAACCGGTCGATACATACCCTCTGGCGCCACGCCTGGATACGCTGGATGGTAAAACAATACACTTCAGTATTACAGGAGAGCCGGATATCACCATTCCACTTGAGAAGAAACTCAAGAAGGATTACCCTAACGTCAACTGGACTCAGAAGAAAACATACGCTCCGTCTCCTATCCAGCTTACCGAAGAGGAGATGAAAACAACGGATGCCGTGATACTCGCGGTATGCTGGTGAAGCGGCGCTGTCTGGGGGCAGTTGCCCTACATAGCAAAACTGGAAAAAGCGGGAATACCGACTGTAATAGTCGATCTTGAAGACCAGCATCAGATGGTGAAACAGACTGCGCTGCGATATGGGGTACCCGAAGTTCGCTTTTTACCCGCTTCACGTACCGTCCATGGTGAACTGGATGTTGAAGCATTTACCGAGCCAATGATGGAGATGCTGACTCGACCCTTAATCGATAAAGAAAAACAGAGCGGAATATGGGAGCCCTCGCCATCCGGAAGAATAATATTTGAAGGCACAATGGAGGAGGCAGAAGAATTCTTCCACCAGACAGAATATATTGGACATCCGGTAAATGCTCCGATTGCCTTATACACCGATGGTTTGCCTGTAAGAATACCTACGGAAGAACGGGTGGCAGCAATGCTCAAAGGCACAAGCCACAAGCCCGATGAACTTATAATCCACCAGCGGGATCCGATGAGAGGAGCAAGGAGGAATCCGTTCCAATTCCAAAGAGAGGGAAGACCTCCCAGGGACGTCCCGCCCGAAGTCCGAATGGAGGGAATACGCCGCAGTGGAAAGGGTGACCCGGTCGAATTCCAGCCCATGGGCTGGACAACAACGGTGGAGAAGGTAGCTGCCTGCGCCGTAATGGCAGGCTGTAAACCGGAACACCTCCCGGCAGTATTGGCTATTGCCGAATCGGGAACCTTCATTGGAAGTACCCATACCTTCGGACACTGGCTCTGTGTGAGTGGCCCTTACGCGAAAGAGGTTGGAATGAGTAGCGGCTGCGGCATGCTCGGGCCCGGCAATGTCGCTAATTCAACAATCGGTCGTGCCTATGAAATAATGGCCCGTAACCTGGGCGGCGCAATACCGGGCGTAAACCGCATGACCAGTATCGGCAGCCCCTTCGAGGGAAGCCGTTGCTGCGCCGAAAATGCCGATGGCCTGCCGCCTGGATGGGAAGGGTTGAATGAAGAAAACGGCTATGGAAAAGACGAGAGCATTATGATGGTCATTCCTCATGTCAACGACGGTATCAGGGGCGTGCAGTTCTCACCGGGTGGCTACAGGGCATTCCAGAAGAGCGGCCACGGCGGCATGGCCAGAAAACTAGGCGTCAAAGGAATACCCGGACCACACAACTGGCTGGAGTACCTGGTAGATGAATTCTGGGCAGGCAGGGAAGGCGCAAAAACCATCATCATGGTACCCGAAATGGCACAGCACCTTTATGAATATGGCTTCAAATCGAAAGACGCGGTGTATGAATGGCTTTATGAGAAGAGTTTCATGCCGCTTGGTAAATACAGACATTTCTCCTGGGTAGACCTTGGTACGAACGGGTGGATGGGAATAGAACCACGATCCGGCAAGCACTGGAAAGAGCTTCCAGACGACTATATGGTTCCTGCAGCAGAATCTCCTTACGCTTTCTGTATCATTGTTGGCGGTGGAGATGAAGAGCTAAGTCACCAGTTGAGCTCTCCTCAACATCTCGGAATTGATCCCATCTACAGTATTGACGCCTGGAGGTAAACAAAAAAATACAGAGCTGCTCGACTGAAAATACAGTATATAGAGTGAAACAGTAAAGGGGAGGGAAAAATGGCGGAGAAAGTAAGATGTGTCAGTCCGGTTGGGATTGCAGAAGAGATCGGGACGTTCCCGCTGGCGCCACGCCTTGACACTATCGAAGGTAAGAATATCTGCATGAGTATCTGTGGCGAGCCGGATATCACCATAGCCCTGGAGAAGAAGC
>MGML01000078.1:3172-4474 GCA_001796415.1 Chloroflexi bacterium RBG_13_46_14 | reverse complement strand
CCCGTTACGTCCATGCATCACGGGTATTACCCGGTCCTGAAGACGTCGATACATGGATGGACAAAATTGTCGACGCACTGACAGCTCCACTCACTGAAAAGGAAAAAGAGAGCGGGACATGGGTACCTTCATCCGATGAAAGAATCATCTTCGAAGGGACAATGGATGAAGCCGAGAAATTTTTCCACCAGACGGAATATATTCCTCACCCGGTTAACGCGCCGATAGCCAGGTTCACCGACGGCCTGCCGGTCAGGATACCGACAGAGGAACGAGTGGCTGAGATGCTTAAAGGCACCAGTCACAAACCTGATGAAATAATATCCTTCCAGAAAGAACGCCGGAGATGGGACGGCAAACTCTATGCACCGGGCACTCCAGCCCTGATGCATCCTATGAATTGGATAGCTACGGTAGAAAAAGTTGCCGCCTGTGCGGTGATGGCAGGCTGTAAACCGGAATATCTACCTGCCGTTCTTGCTATTGCTGAATCGGGAACCTACATCGCCAGCACCCATACCTTCGGACAGTGGATGTGCGTAAGTGGCCCTTATGCCAAAGAGGTTGGAATGAGCAGCGGTTGCGGTATGCTGGGACCTGGAAACGTCGCAAATTCAACCATCGGACGGGCATATGAAATAATGGCTCGTAATCTCGGCGGCGCCATCCCCGGCGTCAACCGCATGACCAGTATCGGCAGTCCCTTCGAGGGCAGTCGCTGCTGTGCTGAAAACGATGACGGCCTGCCGCCCGGCTGGGAGGGATTGAACCAGGAAAACGGCTACAGGAAAGACGAAAGCGTAATCATGATCATTCCTCATGTCAACGATGGTATCAGGGGTGTCCAGTTCTCACCTGGTGGCTATCGGGCTTTCCAGAAAAGCGGCCACGGCGGCATGGCGAGAAAGCTCGGCGTCAAAGGTATCCCCGGACCACACAACTGGCTTGAATATCTGGTGGATGAATTCTGGGCAGGCAGAGAAGGCGCAAAGACAATCATCATGAATCCCGAAACGGCCAGGCATCTGTACGAATACGGTTTCAAGTCAAAAGACGAAGTGTACGAGTGGTTTTATAAGAAGAGTTTCGTACCGGTGGGTAAATTCAGGCATTACTCATGGGTGGATCTCAGTACGAACGGCTGGCTGGGTATCGAACCGATATCGGGTAAACACTGGAAGGAACTTCCAGACGATTACTTGGTGCCGGCAGCGGAATCGCCCTATCACTTTTGCATCGTCGTTGGTGGCGGAGATGAAGAGGTAAGTCATCAACTGAGTTCGCATATTCACCTTGGCATGG
>MGML01000078.1:3022-3088 GCA_001796415.1 Chloroflexi bacterium RBG_13_46_14 | reverse complement strand
ATGGATATCGGCAGTAACACACCTGTCAGGAAAGACGCGATCTATCGTCTCTGGTCGAACACCAAG
>MGML01000078.1:834-2977 GCA_001796415.1 Chloroflexi bacterium RBG_13_46_14 | reverse complement strand
CTTAACCTTGATGATCCGGTCTCGAAGTTTCTACCGGCATTTAAAAACCAGCGTGTCCGGGCAACAGCTCCACAGGGTCCTATGATTGGAACTCCTACTGTTCCTGTTAATAGAGATATAACCGTTCGCGACTGCCTGAGAAATACTACCGGCCTTACGACAGCGCGACACGCACCCCTAACCTATATGAATGAGTTCAAAGACCTGTTACCTAAAACGAATCTCATGGGTTCTCCGGGATTGATGCCCGGTGGTATGCGTGAAACTCTCGATGCCCTCGCCCAGCTTCCTCTCGAATCCCAACCAGGCACTGAATTCGAATATCAGGTAGGCTACCCGATCGCTGGTGTTGTCATAGAAGAAGCTACCGGCCAAACTCTGGATGAATTCTACAGGGAAAGGATCTTCAAGCCACTCGGAATGGAAGACTCGTCGTTCTACCTTCCGGAGGATAAGCTCGACCGTTTCCCGACTCTATATAGCCCGGTTCGTGAAAACGGAGAATGGAAACTTGCCGTCAGTGAAGTACCCGCGAAAAGCGAGAAGGTTGTCGGTCCCAGAACCTACTTCGAAGCCGGAGGCGGTGGCGGCGGCGTATTATCCACCGTTGCAGACTATGCCCGTTTTGCCCAGATGTTACTTAACCACGGAGAACTGGATGGCATCCGGATATTGAGCCGGAAGAGTGTAGAAATAATGACGAGTAGTCATACCGGTGATATGGTATTACCGCTCAGGCAATCCGGTATGGGATTCGGTATGGGACTAGGTGTATACAAAGGTGGAGGTAATCCGATTTACCGGTCGATCGGTACTTACGGATGGGGTGGCGCTGCCGGTACAAACTTCTTCGTTGACCCGAAGGAAGAACTCATCTGTATATGTTTCACGCAGGTTTTCATGCACGAGGTAATAGGGAATAATAACTACACGGAAGATTTCGAACGACTTGTCTACCAGTCCCTGCTATAGAGTTAGCAGGAGTGTGACAATTCCGGTTATATTAGTGGAACATTTTCAGGAATGCCTTGCGAAGAATGACAGGATAATTCTCTGGTATTCTTCAGGTTGGTGTTCGTAAGTATTATGGCCGCAATACGGGAGGACTGCTAGTTCTCCAGCAGGTAATGAACGGTACATTAAAACTGCCTGCTCAACATCGAACAGGCTACTTCTATCAGGATAGAGGACTAAAGCCGGACACTGGACTTTCTCTAGGGTATCTCTTAGATCGAAAGACTCCGAACCGCTACCATAAGCCCCTCCCCCTTCCATAAAAAGCGAGAAAAATTCCGGGGCATAGGTTTCTCCATGCCAGTTGATCAGTTTCTTCTTGAATTCCGGTTCGGCATCGTGAAAAGAAGGACGTTTTTTACTGCCCGACGGTTGAGGCAGTTGGGATGTCCCGGTTTTGCCGCAGCACATTGTGCTTGATATAGCTATTGCTTTGACCCTGTCAGAGTTTTCAGCGGCATAATGAAATCCTGTCACTCCAGCCTCGCATTGACCAAGAATGTACACACTGTCTTTAACATCCAGGCGTTCCAGCAGGATCGATAATTTCCTAACACTATTAGGGATATATTCCTTACTTCTGTAATAATCCCTGAAGTTTTCTCCTTTGTCTGATTGGCCGAAACCTCTGCAATCATATAATATCACTTTATACCTGTCTAAGAATCCGGGAAGTAATTTTTTCCACATCTTGCTCGAGCCCATTCCATGATGCATCAGTATCAGAGGTTTTCCTTCACCATGGACTTCATAATAGATATCAACTTTGTTTATATTGATTAATGGCATCGCGTCCTTCCAGAGTAAGAGTGCTTTCGTTGAGGATTCCAATTCCGATCTGCGGCGAGATATCCTGACTCTTGTTGCTCAGTATATCTATGGAAGAATTGAATGTCAAAATAAACATGAGACAGTCTTTTAAATTCAGATAAATTGTCTAGGAGGAACGAACAACAAAATACATATAAACAAAATGCCATCCGGACAAACGCTGGGATATGTGCAGGCAGATAAAGCTGACTTAACGAAAGTCCGTTACTTCGCTTTAAATAAATTTGACGTTGTTAATCGATGTCACAAACAAGCAGACTGTTGGGTCACATTTGCTTGTTATGTATCGTTTGAAAGA
>MGML01000078.1:0-197 GCA_001796415.1 Chloroflexi bacterium RBG_13_46_14 | reverse complement strand
AAAACCTTGGCCAAGACCTCTACCTAGCCTCGATTTTACGATTTCTTCACAAGTACCAGGTAAGGTGTACCTATAAGCTACCTGATCTACCTTATCGAAGTCCTTTACAGTTACCTGTTCTTCGTTAAGGACCCCCTTGGAGAAGTCTTACGGCTCGTACCTTTCACTTCAGGGCTACATGATCCGTAGGTATTTCC
>MGML01000077.1:13645-13888 GCA_001796415.1 Chloroflexi bacterium RBG_13_46_14 | reverse complement strand
GTCAAAGGGTGGAGAAGCATCGACGGTGAGAGTAGACTTCAGGTATGAGGATGAAGTCAATGAAATGGTCAGGATTACCCTGGAAAAATACGGTAAAATAGATATCCTGGTTAACGCGGCTGGTGGAATAGTAGGGACATTGTTACCGACAAATCTCACCGGTGACTTTCCGACAAGAGGTGCTCCGGTTGCCGAGCAGACGAAGGAACTATGGGACTGGATGATCGATATGAATCTGAACGG
>MGML01000077.1:8901-13559 GCA_001796415.1 Chloroflexi bacterium RBG_13_46_14 | reverse complement strand
TCGATGGCCTGGCCGGCAATTCCGACTACACTGCGGCCAAAGCCGGCGTAATCGGCTTCACGAAAGCACTGGCCAGAGAGGTTGCACAATACGGGATACAGGCTAACTGCGTTACTCCGAGTGCCACCTGGAGTGAAGGCAGACAAGCGGCAATGGCACACCATCGACCTGAAGGACGGGAAGTCACGGTTGATATGAGGGGAATGGCAATGCCCGAAGAACTTGCCGAAGCGGTGCTTTTCCTGGTGTCATACGGTTCCGATCATATGAGCGGTCAGAACATCATATTCGGAATTCCTATGACACCCGGAGGATAAACATTCTCATCAATTAAAAAAATAAAGCAAGACAATAATGTCATATGACCATAACGGAGTAACCGTTATGTTTTGTCGATGATTTAGGGGTGAATTGTTGTCCTATAATATCGGTTTTTTCCAGATCGTCTGGCTTCTTTCAGGTCCGACGCTGATGAAATTGACCGGACACGAGATAAGTTCCTCGAGTCTTTGGACGTACTTAATCGTCTGCTCAGGCAGTTTATCGTATTCGAGTATGCCACTGATATCGGTCTGCCATCCTGGCATCTCTTCATATATCGGCTTAACTCTCTCCAGGGCACTGAGCGTGCCGGGGAAGTAATCGATCGTTTTTCCGTCCAGTTCATAGGCAGTACATATCCTGATGAAAGGCAGAGTATCCAGGTTATCGAGCTTGGTAATAGCCAGCCCGGTAAAACCGTTTAACCTGTTGGTCATACCGGCGGCAACTGCGTCGAACCAGCCACAGTCACGAGGTCTTCCACTGACCGCACCATACTCTTTTCCTCGCTCTCTAAGCATCTTACCGAGATCATCATCGAGCCTTGTAGGCATCGGTCCGGCGCCAACGCGCGTGATATATCCCTTGTACACACCCACTACCGCGTCTATCCTGGTCGGACCTATACCCGCACCGATACTGGCTCCGCCCGCCATTGGTGAAGATGATGTAGCATAAGGGTAAGTACCGAAATCTGGATCCAGCAACGTTCCCTGGGCGCCTTCCAGAAGAATATGAGAACCGTCTTTTATCGCATTGTCAAGTATCAGTGATGTTTCACGGATGAGGGGCGCCAGTTTTTCAGCGTACTCGCAGTACTGCCGGTAGATTTCCTCAAACGAGAGTGGTTCGGCGTTGTATACACGAGTAATGATATTGTTTTTATATTCAAGGATACTTTTCAGCCGTTCAGTAAAGTATTTTTTATCCAGCAAATCACCCGTCCTGATACCGATCCTGGCCGTTTTATCTGCGAAGGCGGGTCCTATTCCTTTATGTGTTGTACCTATCGCGCTTTTCCCTCTTGCTTCTTCTTCATAACCTTCAAGAACAAGGTGGTACGGCATAATTACATTAGCCCGGTCGCTGATAATCAGGTTCTTGGTAGATATTCCCCGTTCGTTAAGTGATGACATTTCTTCAAGCAATACAGCCGGATTAATGACTACCCCGTTGCCGATAATACAGGTTGTTTCAGGATTGAAAATTCCGGAGGGAATAAGCTGAAGGACGAATTTTCCATAAGGATTGATAATGGTATGACCGGCGTTATCGCCGCCGGAAAAGCGTACCACAATGTCCGCCTTTTCAGCCAGCATATCGATTACTTTGCCTTTCCCTTCATCCCCCCATTGAGCGCCAATAACAGCAATGACCGGCATAGTTTACCTCCAGATAACAGCTATTTTGAAGTGAGTTTCCAGGTATGCAGAAGCCTTTGAATGACAGTGATAACACTGAATAACGAAATGATGCCAAGAGTGATCAGCAAAGCGTTGTTAAACCCACTGAGCAGGAGACCGATCGCAAGGATGACGATCCTCTCAGGACGGGTAAATATTCCTACTTCGCAGTCGATTCCCGCGGATTCCGCTCTCGACCTGATATAACTTACCATCATTGAACTGACAAGAGCGATACTCGTAACCCATATACCTGGAATCGAACCGCCTATTCCAAACACGACCAGTATACTTACCATCAGGGCTGCTTCGGAGAGTCTGTCAAGTGTAGAATCGAGTATTCCGCCAAACTTTGTTACCTGATTAGTATTACGGGCCAGAGAACCATCAAGCATGTCGAAAAAGCCGGCTGCGATCACGACGAAGCCAGCTGCGAACTGATTACCGGTCAGTATAAGGGCGGCAGCGGCGAGTGTTACCAGAAATCCCAAAATGGTAAGGGTATTAGGGGTTATGCGTGTTCTTGACAGGAGCCGGATTATCGCCGGTGTAAGGTAGGAGGCTATAGTACGACGAAATTCGTTTAATTTTGTGGTCACTTTTTGTTTCCGGGGAATTACCTTCTGAGTATCCAAGCAGATTTCCCCTCTATCCTAGATTATCGAGATCAAAGATCCCGGAATCGGTATTATTATTTTTTTCCGTATTGTTCCAGCACTTCATTATAATAATCAGAGACTCTCTGGGCAAGTTTTTCCCAGCTGTATTTCTCTGCGGTCTTTCTTGCTTTTTGCGAAAGATTCTTCTGGAGTTCCGAATCCTGGAGTAGATTCACCAGAGTCAGGGCGAGGTATTTTGAATTCCGGGGAGGAACAAGGAGCCCGTCCTGTCCGTGAGTGATAACACTGGAATATCCGTCTATGTGGCTGGCGACTACCGGTTTGCCGACGGCCATTCCCTCAAGAAGTACAATACCAAAACTTTCGTGAGAAGTCGCGGGGGAACAGTATACGTCCGCGGTTTTAAAGTACCTGGGTTTGTCTTCTTCGGGAACGGATCCGGTAAATACGAGATCATCTTCTGTCAGGCCGTGATTTCTAGCCCATTTCTCATAGGGTTTGCGGAGATGCGAATTACGTCCGGCGATTATCAGTCTCGTATTGGGAAGCTCTTTATGTACTTCATGGAATGCCTTAATCAGGTAGATAAGACCTTTTCGGCGTTCCTGACGACCGAGGAAAAGGATGTTCTGTCTGCCGTCACAGAATTCCGGGAGCGGTTCGACGTCAGGATGGAACCGTTCAGTATCGATACCGTTTGGGATGATTATGTAGTCGCCGGGGATATGACGACGGGCGTACATCATGGCTATATTGGATACGGCGATTCTCCCGTGCAGTTTTCTCATCCTCCGCTTAATCATCCAGGTGCTGATGGGTTTTCCCCAGTTATATCCGGGTTTACCGTCCCAGGCGTGGAAAGTCCCGATGGTGGTAGCGTTTGAAAAGCGAAGTATGGCACTACAGAGCATAGGCATAAAGGGCTCGTGAAGGTGAATGATATCGAACTTTTCGCGTTCGAGCACCTCCTTAATCACGGGGGCGAGGTGAAGTGATATGCTTACCCGTATCACCGAACCGCTGGCGGGTATGGGACGGGGCTTGCCTATCGGTATAAACCTGTCTCCGAAGAGAGAGATTTCGTTAGATGCGGGAGCGATGACCTTAACCTCGTGTCCCATGCGGGTGAGGTAGGTTTCAAGCGACGATATGTGACTGGTCACTCCACCGGCGAAAGCGAAGTCATATGGCGAAACCAATGCAATTTTCATACTGTACGCTCAGTCATAAAACTACAATTTCATGACGTAACTTATTTCTTTCCTTTTTCAGGAGTAGCTGAGACACTATTTTTAACGATAAAGTCTTCAACCATTTTCCGTGCTTCGTCATCGGAATATTGAACCGGAGGTGATTTCATGAAGTACGCGGCCGGTCCTATAAGAGTCCCCTTCAGACCGCGGTCGAGGGCGAGTTTACAGCATCTGACAGCATCTATGACGACACCGGCTGAATTTGGACTGTCCCATACCTCCAGCTTCATATCCAGTATCAACGGAACATCGCCAAAGGTTCGTCCCTCCATCTTAATATGGCAGTATTTCCTGTCTTTCAACCATGGAACGTAATCACTCGGTCCGATATGAATATCATCGGGATCCATCTCATAATCGAGCTGTGAGGTAACCGCGTTAGTTTTCGATATTTTCTTGGATTCAAGTCTTTCACGCTCAAGCATATTGTAAAAATCAGTGTTTCCACCGAAGTTTAGCTGGTAGGTATGCTCGAGTTTGACTCCTCTATCACGGAAGAGTTTGGTAAGTACACGGTGGGTGATGGTGGCGCCGACCTGCGATTTGATATCGTCGCCGATAATCGGTAAACCTTTTTCAGCGAACCGATTCTGCCAGTATTTTTCCCGGCAGATAAATACTGGTATGCAGTTAATCAGGCCGCATCCTGCCTGGAGTACCTGTTCCATGTACCACCTGGTCGCTTCTTCACTGCCGACCGGAAGATAGTTTATAACGACGTCTGTCTTCGTTTCCTTGAGAATGCCCACGATATCCGAGGTTGATCCCGGTGCTTTCTTAATAATCATCGAAAGGTACTTTCCGAGTCCATCATGCACCATACCTCTCTGTACGGTGACTCCGGTTTTCGGTACTTTGCAGAATTCGATTGTGTTGTTGGGAGTAGTATATATAGCTTCTCCCAGGTCCTTACCGACTTTATTGATGTCTATATCGAATGCCGCAACGAAGTTTATATCTCTAACATGATATCCGCCGAGAGTGACATGCATGAGACCCGGGACGAATTCATCATCTTTAGCATCTTTATAATAATGAACACCCTGGACGAGAGAAGAGGC
>MGML01000077.1:0-8832 GCA_001796415.1 Chloroflexi bacterium RBG_13_46_14 | reverse complement strand
CGAACGATCTTTCTATACAACTGAATTCCGAACGTGGTCCTTTTATATCTCATTGTATCCGACCATCACGATTATACTACTAATCGGCGTAATTGTCCCCCTCATTTTCCTCGAGTTGATTCCAGAAAAACTATATGATTAATCGATTATCTCCGTCAAGGCTTATATCGAAAAAATCGTTATCCTTCTATATAAATACCTTTTCGGGTTTCCACTGTCCGGTTTCAGAGACATATCGCAGTATACCAAGAAAACATCCGTCGAGTCCGTATGCCCGGCACCGGGTTTCCTGAAATTCTTCCGGCTGAGACTGGTCGGTAAACGTTTGTATGCTGATATTATTATTTTCGAATGTTCGTCCGTGTTGAATATCCTGCATGATGTCGTCGTTTACCACGATGGATTTAAGGTGCAGAAGTACGCTGTCGATCGGGTGAATATACCTTTGCCAGAAATTTCCGGAGCAGGACCTTTCCAGTTCATCGATGGAAACAGCATCGTCTATTGAGAATGGACCGTATTTCCTGCGTTCCAGGCTTTTCATGTGGGCACCACAGCCGATTATCTGTCCAAGATCATGAGCTATCGAGCGTATATATGTTCCTTTCCCGCAGGTTACGTCGATTGTCACTACAGGAGGCTTCCAGTCCCGGACTGTAATATTGTGAATCATGACAGGACGGCTTGCTATTTCCACGTCAATCCCTGCCCGTGCCAGTTCATAGTAAGGTTTTCCCTTACGCTTAAGGGCACTGTATATCGGTGGTACCTGTTGGATCTTACCCAGGAAATTATTAAGTGCCGTCTCTATCTGATTCCTGTTTACGGATGATGAATCTGTTAACGAGGTTATGGAACCGGCTGCATCATATGTATCCGTGGTTTTCCCGAATTCTATCTCAGCGCGGTAATCCTTGGCGCCTTCCATCAGGTATTCGATAACGCGCGTTCCACTGCCCAGACAAACCGGAAGAACTCCTGAAGCTGCGGGATCGAGTGTGCCGGCGTGTCCGACGCGTTTTTCGCCCGTAAGTTTTTTTACCCTGGAAACGATATTGAAGGAGGTTGGCCCTTCAGGCTTATTTATATTTAGAATACCATTCATCCGATATCCGCCCGGACTTTAACATTACCAGTCCCTGATGCTGCTAATCCTGTCCAGCGCTTCTTCAATTCTTTCTTTCGGAAGAAAGATAGTTGCACGGCAGTACCCTTTACCATTTTTACCGAAGTATACTCCCGGCATCAGAGCTACATGTGCTTTATCGATCAGGCGGTTGAGGACAAAGTCTTCATCATCGTATCCGTCCGGGACTTTTATCCACAAATAAGGAGTAGCTAAAGGTAATTCAACTTGAAGACCCAACTCATTCAACCCTTTAGCGAAAATATTCCTTCTCTCTTTCAGGATTTCAAAATATTCCTGCATCTCTTCCTTAACAATGGGGCTTGTCAGAGCAAAAACGCCGACCTTCTGTTTATACCACTCAACTCCCTGGCTGTACTGACCGCAGAATTTCATCCAGTGCCGGATGTTCTCCTCACTGCTGACAACCCAGCCGAGACCGATTCCTACAAAATTATAATGCTTGGAAAAAGAGACTATTTCATACCCATAATCAATCAGTCCGGAGACCTGCGTAATCGATACCGGTTTAGTGCTTTCATCAAATACATAGTCTTTATACGCCTTATCGAAAATACCGGTTACATCGTTTCTCCTCATTTTTTCAGCGAGAGAGATGTAATAATCTTCATCCGCTATACTGCCGAGAGGATTATTCGGATCGCAAAAGTAAAACGCGACCGTATCTTGCCGGCTGAAATCGAATTCCGGCAGCCAGCCGGACTCAGCGGAAGTCCTTACTCGTTCGATCTTGTGATTGGACAGGATAGTCGCAGCTTCATAGGCGGGATACACAGGATCGGGGATCTGAATACTGCCAGAATCAAACAGCCTGGTAATATTATGTAGAATTTCTTTCGTCCAGCCGGTTACCAGTATGTTTTCCGGTTTCAGCGTCACGGAATATCGGGCGTGATAATGATCGATTATCGCATCGATAAGTTCAGGGATACCGCGTTCGGGATGAACGTCGATCGGGTAGCCGAACGTTGACCTATCTTCGAGCACGAATTCGGACATCGCTTTCTTAACCGATGCCGGGGCTTCCATATCAGGGATACCGATACGGGCATTGATTACGGGAATACCATCTCTTTTTTCTACCTCCCTGGATATCCTGGCAACTCTTATAAAAGGATAATCAGGCATCTGGTTTGCCAGAGGTGAAATTTTCATTTTTCTCTTCCTGAACATTATTTTATAAAGTGTTGCCTGCCGGAATGTGTCTTGTGTGATAATTGTAAACAATTTGCAGGCAAATACCGACTTTATTGAGTGTCGGTTTCCGATGATATCTCGTCTATCATCTGCAGAAGGCGGTTTCCCCGCTGGATGGAATCATCCCAGTGGAAACTCAATTCGGGAGTGTATCTCATTCTGAGACTTCTGGCAAGTCTGGTACGAAAAAACCCCGAAGCTGATGCAAGACCCTTTAATATTTCCTTCTTGTCCTCGTCCTGTCCCATACTGCTGACAAATACCTTGGCGTGTTTAAGGTCGGCAGAAGTATTTACCTCTGTTACGGTAATAAAATTGCCAAGTCTGGGATCTTTGACTTGGCGTTGTAGCAGTTCGCTTATTTCCTGGCGAATCAGGCTGTTTATACGTTCGATACGATGTGCCACGACGCTTCCCTCCTATCTCACCTCCTCGATTCTGAAGAATTCCAGTATATCGCCGACTTCGAAGTCTTCATAATCTCTAAGGCCGATACCGCATTCGTAGCCGGTAGCGACTTCTCGTACATCATCCTTGAAACGCCGCAGGCTGGCGACCATAGTTTCATGAATCGTTTCTCCATTACGCTGGATTCTTACCGAATCACTACGGCGTATCTGTCCTTCAGTAACGTACACTCCGGCAATTTTATCTTTCTTACCGCTGGAAAATACAGCCCGGACTTCAGCCCGACCGCTAATTACTTCAACCTTGGTCGGTTCAAGCATACCCATTAGAGCTTTACTGACATCCTCCTGGAGGTTGTAGATTATGTCATAATACCGGATATTAATACCTTCCATTTCGGCCATTCGTTGAGATCCAGGCTCAGAACTGGTGTTAAATCCGATAATAATACCCTTTGAGGCTACCGCCAGCATTACATCGCTCTCCGTAACGTTACCGCTTCCACTGTGAATGACTCTGACTTTAAGCGTGTCGGTACTAAGTCGTTCCAGGGATTCCTTGATCGGTTCGATACTTCCCTGAACATCGGTTTTTAGTATTACCGCGAGTTCTTTCACCTGACCGGTACTTACCTGGTCGAATAGATTACTGAGACTTACAGCCTGCGATGCAGATGCATCTCTCCGTTCAGCTTCCAGTCGTTTTGAAACCATTTCTTTCGCCTGTTTTTCACTGGGTACTACGATCAGCGACTCTCCTGCCTGAGATACGGTACTCAGCCCGAGTATTTCTACCGGAATAGCAGGTCCGGCTTTCCGTACCTGCTTACCGACATCGTTAAACATTGCCTTAACTTTACCCCAGGTATTACCGACGACGACGATATCGCCAACTCTCAGAGTTCCGTCGTGTACCAGAACTGTAGTGACAGCTCCTCTGGTCTTATCCAGTTCTGCTTCAATGATTACACCGACACCTGGTTTAGTCGGGTCTGCTTTTAATTCCTCCATTTCAGCGATGAGTAGAAGGTTTTCTAAAAGTTCTTGGATACCGGTATTTTCCTTGGCTGAAATGGGGATTGCAATAACATCGCCACCCCACTCTTCAATGAGTAGATCAGCTTCAGCTAGCTGTTGTTTTACATGATCAAGGTTAGCTTCGGGTTTATCTATTTTATTGATAGCAACAACGATTGGTATTCCTGCTGCTTTCGCGTGATCTATCGCTTCAAGTGTCTGCGGCATTACACCGTCGTCGGCAGCTACGACCAGAATGGTAATATCAGTTACCTGAGCACCTCTGGCTCTCATCGCTGTGAAAGCTTCATGCCCCGGTGTGTCCAAAAAAGTGATTTTTTGACCGTCAATTTCTACCTGATAAGCCCCGATGTGCTGGGTAATACCACCCGCTTCCGAATCCATTACGTTAGTCTTGCGTATAGCATCCAGCAACCTGGTTTTTCCGTGGTCGACGTGCCCCATAACGACTACTACCGGTGGGCGGGAAATCAGACCGCTTGAACCTTTTATCTGCTGCTTTTTTATCTCGCTGATAACGCTTGTCGACTTACGTTTAGTCTGTGCTTGATGAGTGGTTTCAATACCCAGACTTGACGCGACAGCAGAAGCAGCTCCGTAATCAACAGCCTGGTTGATATTGGCCATGATCCCATTTCTCATCAGCTGCTTGATGACGTCGATAGCGCTGACATTCAGGAGATCAGCCAGCTGCTTTACACTTAAAGTATCGGGAATACCGATCTTCGGTGATTTTGTGGTAGAAGAACCTGCTGATTTACCGGACGATTTAGGTTCTGTTTCCTGTTTGTTGACTTCCACCAAATGCTGTCTCCTCTTGAAATATTACTCTAGACCATATTATACATTAACTCTCTTACAGGCTGATATTAAATTTCACCGAGATATTCTTTTATCCAGTTAAATAAATTGTTTTTACTTTCCCGGTTTATACCAGTCTTTAAAGAATGTTCGAGTCGGTTTCCTTTGAGTCCCTCTTCCCAGCAACCAACGTCTTTACATAAATATGCACCACGCCCTGACTTTTTACCACCGGGATCTGCTTCAATTCTACCGTCGGGAGTGTTTACGATACGGATCATCGCCTGCTTGTCCTGTATTTTCCGGCAGGCAATACAGGTTCTCCGGGCTACATGCTTGATTTTATCCTGTTTAGAACTCCTCCTCGCTTTCATAAATGTCTATCTTCCGGGAAGATTTTCTACCTCTGGATTTACCTTCATCATTATCCCTGTCCTGTCCACCCTTCTTTTTCTTTTTTCTGGTCTTAGTCACGGATCTCGATGGTACTCCGATAATATCTTCCGCGAACCTTAAAGAAGGTCTTCCCGGTTCAATTGGTTCAAAGCTGATAGGAGCTGTAACTAGGTCGGAATCCAGCGAAGGTAACGCTTCACCTTCTTCCTCTTCTTCTTCCTCCATATCTGGTTCGGCGTCGTCAAGAACCGGTTCAAGTATACCAGGGATACCTTCGGCTATACCTTCATCGGCTACTGTTTCCAGTTCTTCTGTTACTACCTCAGGCTCAAGTATATCCTTAATCGCTACTTCGGAAACATCCTCGGTTTCCTGAGTTCGGGCTTTTTCCGCTTCCATATCAGATGTACTCTTGATGTCGATTCGCCAGCCGGTCAGTTTAGCAGCCAACCGTACGTTCTGACCTTCTTTACCTATAGCCAGTGAGAGCTGCCTGTCGGGAACGACTACGTTGGCAACACCCTCCGCTTGGTTCAGGGTGACATGCGATATCTGGGCGGGGCTAAGAGCGTTGGCAATGAATGTTGCCAGGTCTTTATCCCACGTCACAACGTCGATTTTCTCTCCGTTTAACTCGTTAACAATGTTTTGAATGCGGATACCTCTCAGGCCGACACAGCATCCAACAGGATCTATACCTTCCTGTTTAGCGGACACTGCGATCTTACTTCTGTAACCGGCTTCACGGGCTATTGATTCCATTACTACGGTGCCGTTGTATATCTCAGGTATTTCCATTTCGAAAAGCCGGCGGATTAAATCAGGATGTGAGCGTGATAGTATAACCCGCGGTCCTTTATTGGTTCGGACTACCTCGAGTATACTGACCTTTATCCTCTGTCCAATCCGGTATCTTTCCCCCGGTACTTGTTCGGCAGCGGGGAGAATCGCTTCTGTCCTGCCAAGGTCTACCAGTATCTGTCGAGGTTCAATGCGCTGTACAAGTCCGGTAACGATTTCACCTTCCCTGTCGGCGTATTCTTCGAATATAGCGGTATGCTCGGCTTCATGAAGCCGCTGAAGGATAACCTGTTTCGCAGTCTGGGCAGCGATACGTCCGGCGTTACTGGGAGCTGACTCTACCATCACTATTTCTCCCAATTCCGCTTCAGGTTTGATTTTACGTGCTTCTTCCAGGGTAATCTCAGTTGTGGTATCCTCAGGTTTTTCAACTACAGTCTTACCTGCCCATACCTGCACCTTTCCGCTTGATGGATTTATCTTGACGGATAATTCCTGGTTAGGTGAGAAGTTATCTTTTCTGTATGCTGAAACCAGCGCTGCCTCAACTGTGGAGAGTACTACTTCCGCAGGCAGGTTCTTCTCAGCCGAGAGTTGTGTTATTGCGAGCAAAAAATCGCTCTTCATCTCGGTTCAGGACCTCCAAAAAAATAATTTCCATACCTATAATGAAAAAAGTGGGGACAAGACCCACTTAACAACCAATTAAGCATAGCACAAGATTAAAGAAAATGCAAGAGTCATCAACAGGTACAAAGTTCATTGATGAATTAATATAAAGTGCGGTAAGGAATTATCTGTGTGAGAAAACGATAATACGGTAACCTGAATCGAAATATTTTTAGACATATCGCAGGAAAAGTCAGTGAAACAATCTTGGATTAACGCGTCTGTAATCTAGAAAAGTAGGTACGGTTAAGCTATAATTGTAGATGTTTTTACCGGTTTCCGGAGACAGCTATGAATATTGATAAAATGAAAAAGACCATTATCGACAAGGTGGAAAATCAGAGGGGATCTCTGAAGGAAATAACCCGGAAAATCCATTCAAATCCGGAACTTGGATTTCATGAAGAACAAGCTTCTGGAATACTGACTGATTATCTCAAAGAAAACGGGTTTGCCGTTGAACTTGGAATATGTCGATTACCGACCGCTTTCAAGGCCGTTTACGGTAAAGGGAAACCTGATATAGCAATACTGGCTGAATATGATTCATTACCGGAAATAGGTCATGCCTGTGGGCACAATATTATCGCTACCAGCGCAGTCGGTGCGGGAGTGGCGGCTAAAACAGCCGTTGATGAATATGGTGGTTCGGTTCTGGTAATCGGGACTCCTGCTGAAGAACTATACGGCGGGAAGATTGTGATGGCTGAAAGAGACGCTTTTAATAATATCGATGCGGCTATGATGGTCCATCCGGGAACAACCGATGCGGCGACTACAGAAGCTCTTGCCTGTCAAACCCTGGATGTAGAATATATCGGTAAATCCGCGCATGCAGCAGCCCGGCCTGAAGAAGGAATAAACGCTCTGGAGGCTTTACTTCTTTCATTTACGGCTATCAATTCACTGCGCCAGCATATCAGGAGTACGGCAAGGATACACGGTATTGTCACCAATGGTGGGGAAGCTGCGAATATCGTTCCGGCATACAGTTCAGGGAACTTTATCGTTCGGGCTGCTGATGACATATACCTGGAAGAACTCAAAGAGAGGGTTCTCGATTGTTTTAAAGGAGCGGCAACAGCTACCGGAGCCGAACTGAGATACAAGTGGGACGATGTGTGTTACGCGCCGATGCGGAATAACCTGAAACTGGCAGGGCTTTTTGCCGATAATATGAAGATGCTCGGTCGAAATACATTGATGTCTGAACCTGATCGGGCTTTCGGCAGTACTGATATGGGTAACGTAAGCCAGATCGTGCCTGGAATTCATGGGATAGTGGCTATTGCCGATAAAAATGTGCTGGTACATTCACCTGAATTCGCCGATGCAGCCATATCGGAAAGAGGCATCGAGGGTATGATGGACGCGGCGAAGGCTATGGCTATGACGGTTGCGGATATACTTTCTGATTCTGATATTCAAGCAGATATAAAAGAGGAATTTTACAGTTCTTCACAATAAGGTGCACAGATAATAATCAAGTCGTCGCGAAGGATGGAACTACCAGTATGTCCTTTAAAGTTTGTACGGTGGTAATAACGACAAAATGAAGATAGGTATACCCAGAGCGCTGCTTTATTACCAGTACTTCCCAGCCTGGAAAACCTTTTTCGAGGAATTAGGTGCCGAGGTGGTAGTATCACCGCCGACTACACAATCTATGGTGACAGTTGGTTCATCGAGGGTAGTGGCCGATACCTGTCTTCCGGTCAAGGTTTTCCTGGGTCATGTAATATGGCTTGCGGATAAATGCGACAGGATATTTATACCGGCTGTTCGAAGTGTTGAACCCAAGGTTTATAACTGTTCGAAATTTCTCGGGCTGCCGGATATGACGAGAGCCGTAATTTCGGAAGCACCGCCCTTTCTGGAGCTCGATATCGACATCAATAAAGGAAGAAATACTCTGTACCGCGCCATATATTCGCTTGGGCGAAATATCAATCAAAACCCATTCAAGGTAAGGAAGGCCGGTCTGGCTGCCTGGCAGTCTTTTTTGGATTATCGGGAGTATATGTCGACACACAGAGTATCACCCCCTCAAACTCTGAAAAACATTCCTGATAATGATATTACGATAGGCAAGCACTCTGTTTTAAATACTCAAGGACAAAAAGGAGTGATTGCTATTATCGGTCATCCCTATCTGATTTACGATGAATATATTAATCACCGTCTTGTCCATCGTCTGGAACAGGCTGGAAACAAGGTGGTAACGCCGGAAATGGTTTCTTCTCTTGATTTGAAGGCGGCGGTAACTACCGTAACAGGCGGAGCTTACTGGACCTACGAGGATGAAGTAGTCGGCGCAGGTGGTTACTATCTTGAAAACAAGGCCGATGGCGTAATTGGTATAATGGCTTTTGGGTG
>MGML01000076.1:4774-5165 GCA_001796415.1 Chloroflexi bacterium RBG_13_46_14 | reverse complement strand
AGCGATTATATCGAGGGCTTCATCCCAGCTTATTTTCTCGAACTTGCCTTCGCCTTTTTCACCAATGCGTTTCAACGGGTATTTCAGTCTCTGAGGAGAGTACAACCATTGTGCTGAAGCGAATGCCCTCGGACATAATTTACCCCTGTTCCGGGGCGATTCCTTCATCCCTTCTACCCTGACCAGCCTGCCGTCTTTGACACAGCAGTAAATTCCGCATCCCATAGTAGGTCCGCAGAGAGAGCAGAAGGTAGGAATCTTTTTCTCGTCCGTATTAGTCATTGTATATGTCGTGGATTAGTCCGGTGTGAAAATGGAAATAATTTTGTCCCTGGAATCCCTGTATTCAGGATCTGACAGCTTAACGCAAACCTCAGGTGAAACTTTTCCG
>MGML01000076.1:779-4541 GCA_001796415.1 Chloroflexi bacterium RBG_13_46_14 | reverse complement strand
TGGACTTCAACCATTCCCGCATAGCATCCTCAATGTCTCTTAGTGCTTCCTCCGGGGTAGCTCCGTGAGTCATGCAGTGGGGCAATTCCAGCACCCGGGCAATCCAGTATTTTGCGACATCTCCAGTACCACGCTTGACGGTAATGGTATAAGGAAGGCTCAGATAGTACTCTAAGTCTTTATTCGCCATACTCCACCTCCAACTTTAAAGGGTATCGATAATTTCGAGCAGGTCATTTACGTACTCCGGCGGCATCGGGTTGACTCTTTTGTAGGTTAAGGTAGCATTACCTATTCTGGCTTTAGCGTGTTTGCCGCCCATTTCAATCCGCCCGTACTTGTTGATCAGAGCCTCGAAGTCGTCCAGAGAGACGTTCTTAGGATTGTTCCGGATTCTGGCTTCGACCTTCTCTTTTTTACTCATATCGAGTTCCTATCGTTATAGTACCTTATAAGGTACTATTTGTCAACTCAATATCCTAGTCCACAAGCGATAATGCCAGCGAGGTGCGGGCTATTGATAAGAGGTTTGAGAGGACACAGGGCAGGGCGATAAACAGAGTAACGATTGCTTCAAGGTAAGGTAAAGCTATACCCTTATGAAAGCCAGTTCGCTTTCAAGCGATGACCGGCAAGCCTAGAAAATCCGGTGTATGCCTTACCGATAGCCGACTAAATGAAGTCCACAGGATAGAAAGATATAGGCAAAGAAGCCTCTATTGCATTAGGGGTTTCTTTGCCTTTTTTTTATTTCCATTTTCAGGGGATAGCCCGGGGATGATTCGGGCTGTCTCCTTTTTTGTATCCACAAGCCTATTCAGGTTAAAGATTACATTCCATATTGTTTAACCTATCGCAGAGTGTTTATATTTCTTATGATATAACCAGTCTGATATAATCTCTAGAAATGAACGGATGGCAAAATCTAAATAGTCAATTAAAAGAATTATCTGGCAAGGTTGCATATGATGTACCTGTTTTTAGCTGTTTGGAACTAAACCAAGCAGAACTCGCAACAGGTTTAGCACATGACCTGTCTGAAGTACTTGGATACGCATCTATGGAATGGCCAAGCATTATTGAAGAACTAAACGTACCAATATCTTTAGAAGCTAGATATGATGCACTTCTAGGTTACTATGCTTTAATAGAGATGGGTAATCTGTCAGACCCGGTATTACAAAGAGCCAGAATAGTTACTCAGCTGTATTTTGACTTGGTTTATTTTCGTGACCGAATTATGATACTTCTACGCCAAATTATTATTCAAGAGCCTCAAAAATTTGGACAGCTTAAATACCTTTCTGAGTGGCTAGAAATTGTCGGAGATAATCAGTTTGCGAAAAAGCTTAGAGCTTTGCGCAATAGCTTCGCCCATGGGAAATGGGCTTATCTTCCCAATTACTCTGGATTAGTTTTTTACCCTGAGAGTGCCCCTCCGTACACTAGATATGAATTAATCCAAGAGGACCTTCACTCAATACATGGGCTATTGTATGGATTTCAATTGGTATTTTTCGTGACTGCAAGGGATCAACTCGAATGAAGTGGCTTACTATTAGAGAATATGCATCTGAGTATGAGGTTTTTACTGACTGTCTTACGGAACTGGTTAAGCTTCATGATAGATTCAAGGCAAAAGTAAATCAGACCAATAAAGATAGAAACTATGCTTTATTCTTACTAACCGAAGCAGCGATATCTACCGCACACATAGCATTTGATTTATATAAAAAAGGTTACTTTTTGGGAGTATATCAGATTGCACGATATATTCTTGAAATTCATTCACTGGTTGAATATTTCCTAGTACTTGAAGATGAAAAACACGCTGAAATAATAAATTGGTTTGATGGCAAATTCATAAAAACTCGGTTTAGTATGCAAAATAAGGACAAAATATAGAAAATAATTGAGCGGAAAGCATATATTCCAGGAAAAACATTGCCAAAGGAAGATTTGCTTAAGTCAGAGATGAACTTGCAGAAGGTATTTAATATCCTATCTCGATATACTCATCCGACTATTGATAGTATCAAGAATCCTCAAAGGTGTAACTTCTTCGAGATAATACTATACCCTGTTATCGATAACTGTGTCGATGTCCAAAGAATGATTTTTTACCCCGAAGATTCAGTTACTGGTCTAATGTTTTCAGAATTCAGATTACAATCTAGGGAATTGAATAGAGAAATCAACTAAAATAATGCCGATGTTCAATATAATCTCGGAATTAATCATAAATGAGTTGGTACCCAGAAAATAACGAGATTCCCGGTTCGTCTCTAACTTTATTTACGATATTTCCACAGTGACCGATTTATCTGATTCACATCGAAACCGTCCGGATCAAAAACCCCACCGAGCCATTCCATCATGCTGTCGTATTCTTCATGCTCTGGGTCACTGATAATTTCGAGTAAGCTATTATAACCCCATATTCCGCCGCAGTCTTCCGGCGGACAGGCACGTTTTCCAGCCAAACATACCGGGTAAACTCTTACGGGATCAGGAGGGAAAATTTTCTCAACTAAAATATCATGTTCCCAACCATCGCCGAAGTCATATTCGTAGATAAATTGGGATCGTTCATTATGCACGACTTTATTCAATCGATTCCTGCGTGAATCTATGAAATGAAGTTCATTGAAATCATCTTCTATAGGATCGGGTATGCTGTATTCGGTATCTCCGATATCGAAACGATAAAGGTGCGAATTGGTCCAGCCCATTACAAACTGTAATATCATGTGTAGCTGGTGGAGAGTAACATTTCCAGGGACAATAAACCGTCTCCAGATCGGTGGTTCACTATCCCTGAGAGTAACTTTTAACTGATATACCATTTCATTCGTTTTATCCGTCATTTACCCCCTCGAAATACCTACAATTTGCATTTTTCTCTATTAGCCCACTAAAAAGTGGTGGTTTATATTCTACCTTTCTCATCCGCGTTTCTCAACCCGGATTTTTCAATTGTAAACAAGAGAGAGAAGTGGTGAATGCCCACCACCTCTCCGGGTTTCTAAGCTGGTAAGAATTAAGGTTTAATAACCCATTGATCTCTTAAGATCTGTGTCTATCCAGATGTATTTCACCCATCTGAACTCGTTGCAGATGTCGAGGCCGTATTCACCATAGTCATCTTTTCTCAAGAACTGAACTGCCTGATAGGTTAACAATACCCATCTCAGGTTCGCCGGTGTAGTATAACTCGGAACCACCGGTAAGAACGGTGTCCAGCTTCCCTTTTATATTGAAAAAGGATCTCCCGCCTCCGTCGATATTAATATCGGCGTTATTTACCGGGAATTCATCGAGAGTTATCTCGCTGCCGTTCGAACTTCTCACCATCAGGTCTCTGCCGGAACCGGTGAGGGTTACCATACTTCCGCCCGAAATGCCGAATCCCGCATCTCCGGAGACGATATCTCCTGTCAGTACGCTTCCTCCGGTCATCGTGACAGAAAAGGATTCATTTGAGTTGAAACCTGTTATTGCAGTCCTGGCTCCTCCCGAAAGGTTAATCCCTTCTATCCCGGGCATCGATATTACCGCTTTCAATGTGGTTGGGCTGACACTGCCTCCCGAGAAGCCAATCTTGAGAGTATTACCTGTCTGATTAATATCCAGGTATTTGAGGATGTTATCATCGGTTGTAATTTCTATCTTGTAGGATTCTGACTGCTTTATGGTCAAATCGAATCCACTCTCAGCTTCTATCATTGTAAAACCGGTATAAGCGTAACTCTCGGTTGTCAG